>JAYVNZ010000460.1:0-2674 GCA_043758185.1 Gemmatimonadaceae bacterium
CTGCTAGCCCACCGAACGGTCATGGGCGACAGACTCGCCAGATTGCCCGATGGGCCTCAGGCCTTCGCGCTGATACTCGCCGTTGCTGGCCGACCCCTGTCACCACAAGCGCTCTCGCAGGCACTGGCTGTCCCACTAGCGGACGTGAACGCGGTACTCCACACGCTCGAACTGCGTGATGTCGCGATCCGCGAGGCCACGGGATGGGTGATCGGGCATGACGCACTGGCCGAGACACTGGTTGCGAGCGCGGTAGACGCCCGACTACTGATCGCGCGTGCGGTCGCGGCGCGGGTTCTGGAGCAATCTCCGGACAATGCAAGCCTACGCACCGCGCTCCAGCTATTCGTTGCAGCAAGTGATTGGGATGCGAGTGCTCGAGTTGTGGCCCACATGGTTCGCGGAGATGATGCACTCCGCTCCACCCGTTTTTCACGGGCACGAGCTTGTACCTCGCAGATCAAGGATGCGCGAGCTCGCGATCTCATCCGAAAGCGCATGCCAGTGGTGATGCGATACCCCCTTGGTGCAATGACCCTCAGCGGAGTTGCACTCTTACTTGCGTGCGGAACACTGATATCGGCGAGGAGCCGCGGTTCTGTCGCAGAGCATCCGGCGAACACGTCGCTCATCCTCGCGGGACACACGACCGGCGGCGGCGTTGTAGCGTGGAGCGTTCCGCTTACGGAGGCAGACTGGCCATCGGGCAGCCCCATCGACTTTGCACATGCGCAGGAAACCGCGCGATGGCCTTCGTCGGGCGTTTTGACTGGTGCTGTCAGAGTGCGGGACGGAGCGGTCGCAATCGAGCGGCACTATCCCGACTCGGGGGGTGTGGACGTAGCGCTCTGGCATCCTGACGGCAGGGAAGAGCGTCTCACGTATGCCAGGGGTGACGACGTGCCTGGGGGGTGGTCGCCAGACGGGCGCTTCCTCCTCATCGCCTCCTCCCGGTGGGGAATCCGAGGGCACCGAACGGTCCTTTCAATGGATCTGGAAACCGGTCGAGTGCGGAGGCTCTCGAAGGGAGGCTCACCAACGGCATCAGATCAAGTAGCCTCATGGAGTCCAGATGGATCACGCGTCGCATTTCTGCGACAATACTATGACTTGCGCACTTCGGATCTCTGCATCGTGGATAGCGATGGGCAACACGAACGTTGCGACTCGCTGGCGGCCCAGCCGCAGAGCTGGGTGGACGCTGGGCATGTTCTGGTGCTGTCTGATTCGGCGGGCGTGCAACGGACGGATCTCGTCAGCGCGGACGATTTCGCGACACAGGCATTCTCGCATGAGGGCGGGCCATGCACTGTATCTCCCGACACGAAATGGGTACTCTGCTCCTCGTCCGATGGTACGCGCTATTCGGTCGCGCCACGATCCCAGCCGCAGTTGAAAAGAACGGTGATTCCACCGCCAAACTTGGAAGGCGGTGGCGCTCCCGTCTTGATCTCCCGGCCGTCGAAAAGCGAGTGGATCGACCGCGTCATCGTCACGTCCTCTGGCCAGATGGCGCCGGTTGGCGTGGGTACGATGCTTCATGCGGAAGCCCTAACACGAAGTGGTGAGCATGTGCTGGGGGCTGCTCTTCGCTGGACGCTTCGTGATTCCTCGATGGGAACGCTCACACAATCAGGACTGCTGGTGGCCTCGCGACCGGGTGAGATAGTTGTGAGGGTGAGTGCGGGCGGCTGGCGTGAGGGAGTGGTGGCGGTACAGGCCGCGGCTGCGTCTTCCCACGTCCTGCTTACTGAAACATGGTCAGGCGATTTCGCATCGCGGTGGAGGCCCTACGGCATGCCCACACCCGTCGGCGTCGCGACTGATGGCGGAAGCGCGTTCTGGAATCGCGGCGACGGCGATCACTTCAGCGGGGCGTACCTTCGCCGGCTCCTGTCCGCGAAGGAGGGACTGTGGATGGAAGCACAGGTTTCAACGCCGATTTCGGCGGCCCAGTGGCAAGTATTGCAGCTCTTGTTGGCCGCACCACCTCGACGCGACCTTCTTGACGCATGGGATCATCGCACTGGATACTTGCCTGGCTCGTCACCGATGGGCTGTAGTTTTGATTACCCAGCAGGGGAAGGAGTCACCGCATTGCGTCACACTTCTCCTGGAGGCGATATCTCGCGCTACCTCGGGTATGCGACAAATAACCTGGGCAAAGGCGGGTGGTATCGGGTTTTGATTCAGTTGTTTCCGGACCGTCGCTGCGGCCTGGCCATTGATGGCATGCCGGTGTTCGTCGGCAAGGCGCGCGATGCTCCAGCGGATTCGGTCATGGCGGTGGTTCAAGGCAGCTCGTACGGTACTCGCATCCTCGTGGGAGCAGTCACCATCGGGAAAGGGGTTCGGACCGATATCGAGTGGCACAAGGCGGAGCAGTGAGGTCGCCCCAGATGGCTCAGCCGTGCGAGCCTAAAAACACACCACCGTGCTTCGGCGCCTCGGCGTTTGCTTCCTTGGCGCAACGAATGGTATAATCACACATGGATCGTACCTACATCTATACAGCCCGTATCGAGGCGGCCGAGGAAGGAGGCTTCAATGCCTACATCCCCGCTTTGGGTTGCGCCACGTGGGGTCGGACGAAAGATGAGGCAGCTACAGATGCAAGAGAAGCAGCCGAAGCCTTTGTCGAGAGTCTCCAACTCGATCACCAACCCATTCCTGT
>JAYVNZ010000461.1:0-1735 GCA_043758185.1 Gemmatimonadaceae bacterium
GTCCGTCTTCCCGTGCATCCGGACGCCCGATGGATCGAGCGGCTGCGGCGCGCGCGACCCCATCTCGTGTTCAACCTGTGCGAGTCCATCGACGGCGTCGCGGCGCTGGAGCCGCCGGTGATCTCCGTGCTGGAACTGCTCAAACTGCCGTATACCGGCAGCTCCAGCTGGACCACGTCGCTCTGCCTCCGCAAGCACGTCATCAACGCGGCACTGGAGCGCGCGGGCCTCCCGGTACCCAAGTTCGTAGTCGTGCGCCGCGGCGGCACCATCCCGTCCGTCGGGTTTCCGTCCATCTGCAAGCCAGCCGCCGAGGACGCATCCATCGGCATCGAGCAGCGTTCGGTCGTGCGCACCACTCGCGCCCTGACGGAACGGGTGGACGCCATGCTCGAGCGCTGGGATGAAGTGCTCGTGCAGCGGTTCATCGAGGGGCGCGAGGTGAATGTCGGCATCATCGGCGAGGCCGTGCTGCCCATTTCGGAAATCGACTTCGGAAGCATGCCCAAGGGCATGTGGCGCATCGTCACCTACCGATCCAAGTGGGAGGAAGGGTGCGACGAGGATCTCGGCTCGGCGCCGCGCTGTCCGGCACGCCTGCCGGCAGGCGTGGCATCCCAGCTGCGCAAGATGGCGATCGCGGCATGGCGCATTGCCGGCGGATCCGGGTACGGTCGAGTGGACATGCGCATCGACGATCGCGGACGTCCGTGGATTCTTGAAGTCAACGCGAACCCGGACATCTCGCCCGATGCGGGACTGGCCCGCATGGCGCGCGTTGCTGGCATCGAGTACGGAGCATTGATTCGTCGCGTCTGTGAGCTTGCGCTGCAGCGCTCGCGCGCCGGCGTGACCACGAGCGAGCGTTGGGCACTCGCCCAGAAACTCTCGGGAGTGATGGTCACCGATGCCGAGCCGGACTTGTTCGCCGCCGGTGGAGCATAGGTGTCCATGCACCTTGGCTCCCTGGACGCGGATGACCGGGCACGCGTCTCGGACCTGCTCGTCGCGACTGGCGCGTTCTCGACTGAGGAAGTGGACGTCGCGCTCGAGCTGTTCGACAGCACGTTCACGGGGCGCGAAGTTGGTTGTCGTCCTGAGCGAAGCGAAGATATTTGTCGTCCTGAGCGAAGCGAAGGACCTGCTCTCGCCCCTCGCGATATTCCCGACTACGAGTTCCTCGGTGCATTCGACGACGACCACCAGTTGCTCGGGTACGCCTGCTTCGGGCCGACACCCTCCACGGCTGGAACGCACGATCTCTACTGGCTTGCCGTACACCCGGCGGCACAAGGCCGCGGCGCTGGGCGCGCACTGGTGCGCCAGGTCGAGCGATCGCTCGCCGAGCGCGGCGCTCGGCTGCTCGTAGTGGAGACGTCGTCCCGCGCGAGCTATGCCCATACCCGGGAGTTCTACGCACGCTGCGGCTACACGGAAGCCGCGCGCGTGCGCGACTTCTACGCCCCGGCCGACGACCGGATCATCCTCAGCACACGCCTCATGGCCCGCCCGGAGGGAGTCGTCACACGATGAGTGACTGGCAGAAGACGTTACGCGACGAGAGCATCAGCACGCTCGAGGAGCTGCGATCATACGTGGCAGAGCGGTTCGGCGAGGACGCGGCAGAGCGGGAGATCGACGTCGAGGCGCTGCGCCCCGCGTTCGACAATTTCCAGATGCGCATCACGCGGGAATCGCTCTCGCAGATCACGAGTGTCGGTGATGCGAACTGGCA
>JAYVNZ010000462.1:0-9036 GCA_043758185.1 Gemmatimonadaceae bacterium
GTGTCGCGCTCGGCGCACGGCATGGGGTTGGGCCGTGCCATCGTTGGCGCGGTGGAGGAACTGGCTCGCAAGCGTGGGATCTACGACGTCTTTGCGCTCACGCTCCAGCCCGAATTCTTTTCCGCGATCGGGTATCTTCGCGTCGATCGTGCACGGTATCCTGAAAAGATCCGCCGCGACTGTGTCGGCTGTGCGCGCCGGTTTGCGTGCAATGAAACCTGCTTCGCCAGAAGCCTGATGCTCGACGCCGCCGCGCTCGCCGCCTGACGTTCCTGTCGCCGCACCGCGCGTATGGCTTTCACCGCATCATGTCCGCAGTATGGGGGCGACGTGCCCCCAACCCACACGCACCTGCCGATGCCTCGATTCCTGCTTCTTGCCGCAACGATCGCGTTTTGTGCCGTCCCGTCTGCACCCATGGCCGCGCAAGTGCGCGGCACGGGAACACCGCCGCGACCACGGCTGGTGGTCTTTCTCACCATCGACCAGATGCGATCGGATTACGTCGATCGCTGGAAGACGCAGTACACCGGCGGATTCGCGAGGCTTGGTACGCATGGCGCCTTCTTCACGAACGCGTTCCAGGATCATGCGAACACGGAAACGGCGCCGGGCCACTCCGTCACGATGTCGGGGCGGTTTCCCCGCTCCACCGGAATCGTGAGCAATACCACGGGCGTGCTCGACCCGCAGGCTCCGCTGCTCACGTCCCGTGACGCGCCGGCATCGCCGTACCGCTTTCGGGGCTCCGTGTTGATCGACTGGATGCGAACCCGTGATCCCGGCTCACGCGCGCTCTCCATCTCGCGCAAGGACCGCGGTGCAATCCTTCCACTCGGCCGCGCAAAGCAAAGCGTCTTCTGGTATGCGACCTCGAACGGCGAGTTCACGACCAGTCGCTACTACGCGGATACACTCCCCGACTGGATTCGCCGGGTCAACGACCGACACGTGCCCCAGAAACTCGCGGGGACAGCCTGGACCCTGCTGATACCTGGCAGTGCCTACGCCGAGCCGGACAGTGAACCGATCGAGAACAACGGCAAGGACTTCACGTTTCCGCACGTGCTGCCCGCGGAACCCGACCGTGCGGCGGGTGAGTTTCCGTACACCCCCTGGATGGACGATTTCACGCTCGCCACCGCGCTCGACGGACTGCAGGCTCTGCAACTCGGTGCCCGGCCATCCACCGATATTCTTGCGGTGTCGCTCTCGGCTACGGACTACATTGGCCACCGGTATGGGCCCGATTCACGTGAGCAGCATGACAACCTGCTCAGGCTCGACCGGTCGCTGGGGGCGTTTATCGATTCGCTCTACAGGCTGCGCGATTCGAGCACCATCGTCTTTGCCGTTACCGCCGACCATGGCGTGACATCGTATCCCGAACTCGTGGCGCAGCGCGCCAAGCGGCCCGCGATGGTGCGCTACGACGTGAAGCCGGCCGTGGCGGACATGCGTGCGGCCTTGCGGTCGGCCGGCATCGACACCTCCGCCATCTCCCTCGATGGAGCCGCGATCTACGTGGATCGAAGCGCATTTTCCGCGCAGCGGTCCACTCCTGACGCCATCCTGTCCCAGCTGGCCGCGAAGCTGCGGGCGACCCCCGGTATCGCACGCGTCGACTACGTGCGAGACCTGGCACGGCGTGACACTGTTCATGATGCCGTGAGTCGCCGGTGGGCGCACATGATTCCGCCCGACTCCCCGATCGAGATGGTCTTCACGCCGGTCGAGGGTGCATATCCAAGGGACGCCCGCATCGCGGAGCATGGCCTCCCGTATGACGACGACGCGCACGTACCGGTAATTTTCTACGGTCCATGGTTCAGGGCCGGCCGGTACACCCAACACGCCCTCGTCGCGGACATGGCACCCACGCTGGCGCGGGTGGTGGGGGTTCCTCCAACAGAGCCGCTCGACGGCCATGTGCTGGACCAAGCCATCATCCAGCCCGGTCGCCCCTAGGCCTTATGGCGGATCGGCGCGTCACGGGTCTCACGGGATTGCAGCAGGCATTCGACGAAGTGCGCTTCGGCGCATCGCGGACCCTCAACCTGCGCGTGTCCCTCCCAACGGCGCGTGACGCGGCGCAGCGCATCGAGAACTGGCTGCGGCAGCATCAACCCCTGCAATCGGGCGAGCTCCTCGTGATTACCGGGCGGGGCAACAATAGCGAGGGCGGGGTGTCCGTCGTGCGCGAAGCGGCGATTCGCGTATTCCACGACTTGCGCCGCAAGGGAGTGATTCAGCAGTTCGCAGAACACACGGCCGGCTCGTTCGTGATCATCCTGGCCCCGTTGTCGGCCATGCTCGAGGCGGGCAAGCGACGCCGCGAGCAGGCGCCGTTGCCGGCACCCGCGTCACCGCCCACGCTCGCGATGCTGGCTGATGATACGCGTGCCCTCCTGCGCGCGCTTGCAGAACGGTCACTGGATGCGCTTGGCGTGACCCAGCGCGGACCATTCGTGGAAGACGAGATGCTGCGGCTGTTCGGATCGCTCGCCGCTGCGACCAGTCCAGGCGAGGATCGCGAGGCGAGTCTCCGCCGCATCATCGCGTCGGCAATGCGCGAGTACGATTGACAGTGGATACCTGCGCACAGGTTGCGCTCGTCACATTGGCGAGAGGCGATGGCACCCTGACCGCCCTCGCGCCGCCTCACTCGGAAGGCCCGTCACTCCCCGCTGCGTTCCTTACACCATCCGGTGGCCACATGTCGCCTTGCCTGTATCGCGTCCGCGCCGTCTCTGCTGCGCTCGCCCTTTCCGTGATGTCAGCGGTTCCGCTGCGCGCACAGGCGGGACTCATCGGCTATGCACCGAGTGCTGCTGCCGCTGAGCGAACGCTCGAGGCGCAGGCCATTGCGCGGCCCGACGCCGCGAGGGCGCGTTCGCACTCGAAGGCACTGTCAAGCGAGACACACGTGGCAGGCACACCCGCGCAGGCGCGCACGCGTGACTACGTGGTGGCGCAGATGAAGGCCATGGGGCTGGAGACGGAAGTGCGCGCATACGACGTGTTCATTCCCCACGCCACGTCGGTGCAGCTGTGGAGGACGTCACCGCGGCCCAAGGCACTTCGACTGACGGAGCCAGCGGTGGCGGGTGACCCCACGTCCAGGCTGGACCAGTACCTCACTGTGAACGGCCACAGCGGAACAGGGAACGTACGGGGGGATGTCGTTTACGTGAATTACGGACTGATCGAAGACTATGTCCGACTTGATTCGCTCGGCATTTCCCTGAAGGGACGCATCGCGCTGGCTCGCTATGGGCGCTCGTTCCGCGGCATCAAGGCACGAGAAGCAGAGAAGCACGGCGCCTCGGCGCTGCTCATCTACAGTGATCCGCAGCAGGACGGCTACGTGAACGGCGACGTCTACCCCCTCGGTCCCATGCGGAACAAGGATGGAGTGCAGCGCGGGAGCGTGTTCAACGGCGCTGGTGATCCGGCAACACCGGGACATGCCGCGGTCAAGGGAGCTCCGCGGCTGACCGAAGCACAAATGTCCATTCCGCACATTCCCGTGATACCGCTGTCATACGGAAACGCCCGCGAGTTGCTGGAGGGGTTGCGCGGCCGCGACGTCCCGCAGGATTGGCAGGGTGGGCTTCCCTTCCGGTACCACGTTGGACCGGGCCCTGTGTCTGCGCGCGTGAAAGTGACGGATGATCGCGCCACTCGCGGCACCAAGCCGATTTACGACACGTTCGGGATCGTGCGTGGGAGCGAGTTTCCCGAGGAGATCGTGATGGTTGGCGGACATCGCGACGGGTGGGGACCGGGTGCAGCAGACAACGTGAGCGGTACGGTGAGTGTGCTGGAGGCCGCACGCGCCGTGGCGGACGCGATCAAGGCGGGACACCGTCCCAGGCGCACCATCGTCTTTGCAACGTGGGACGCGGAGGAGTGGGGCCTGATGGGATCCACCGAGTACGTCGAGGATGACTCGCTGCGGTTGATGCGCGGGGGTGTTGCCTACCTCAACCAGGACGTCGCGGCGCAAGGCGTGCGGTTTGGCGGCGGCGGATCGCCGTCACTGCGTGCAACGCTCCGCGACATCGCGCGCGCAGTACCCGACCCGAACGGCAAGGGAACTGTGTATTCGGAGTGGCGTCGGGCCAGCGCGGTGTCCGACACCACGGAGCCTGCCATGAGTGATCCCGGTGGCGGATCCGACTTCGCCGGATTCTACAACCACCTCGGAATTCCCATTGCGGAGTGGGGCTTCGGCGGCGCTGGTGGCGTATACCACTCGCAGTACGACGACTTCACCTGGATGTCCCGGTTCGGTGACTCGACCTACGCGTATCATGCCGCCGCGGCTCGCATCGGAGCCGCCATGCTGCTCCGCCTGGCGAATGCGGACGTACTTCCCTACGACTACGTGGAGTTTGCGCGCACGATGAAGCGGTACCTTCCCGCGGTCGATCGCGCCCTGTCGGCAAAGGGGTGGAGCGCGCGCTCCGTGTCGCTGCGCGATGCCATTGACCGAATGGAGCAGGAGGCGACAGCGTTCGCCAAGGCCCGCGATGCGGCGCTTTCGGCTGGCTCGCCGTCGCGCGCACAGCGCCTTGCGGTGAACGGATCGCTCCTGCAGGTCGAACGCGCGCTGGCTCGCCCCCAAGGCCTTGCAACACGTCCATGGTATCGCAACCTCATCTACGTGGCAGATGAAGACAACGGATATGCGAACATGGTCTTTCCGTCAGTAAACGAGGCAATCCGGGCCAACAACGAGACACTCGCTTTCAGCGAGCTCGTCGACCTCGCGCAGCGATTCGATCGTGCCACACAGGCGCTGGCCGCGGCACGCCAATCGTTGCCCTGAGCAAAGCGTTCGTGGTGCGTATGCGTGGATGTGCGCTGTGCCGCGTGACGTTCCAACCATGGGCCCACGTATTGCGTCGCCCAAATCGTGGAGGCACACGAACCAGCGGTGGCGCAGATGCAGGATCAACTCGACATCAGCAGTTCGACGCTCGCGGCTGACGACTGCGCTGCGCTCGCAGACTATGCAGCACGTGCATCGTGGCCGGCGGGCTTTCAGATCTACGAGCGTGGTACCGAGGCGGACGGCATTTTCGTCGTGCTGCGTGGGCGGGTGGTGTTGCGAAGCAGGGCGCGCGCTGGCCGTGGCTTCGTGCCCTGGATCGCCACGGCCGGCGAAACATTTGGCGGTGAGGGGCTGTCGCCGGGGGCATGCTACACAACCGACGCCCGCACCGACGACGAGACAGACACACTGTTCCTGAACTCCGTGCGACTCCGGAGCTTCATGCGTGAGCAACCCGCCCGTGCACTGGTGTTGATCGGACAGATCATGGCTGAGCGCACGCTTCTCATGCACAAGCTGCGGGAACTCACGACGCTGTCGGTGGAGCAGCGGATCGTGGCGACGCTGAAACGCATGGCCGAGCATGGCGGATTCCTGGACGGTCGCGGGCGTTTGGAACTCGGCTCAGCGCGCTATCGACTCTTGTGTGAATTGGTGGGGGCCACGCGAGAATCGGTGTCGCTGGTGCTCGGGCGATTGGCCGGTGATGGTCTCGTGGAACGTGTGGGTAGTACACTGTTCGTTGCGCCAACGGGCAAGCTGTTCGAGCGGCAGGATGGGGGAGCAGAGGGCACAATCGTCGCCTACCCCAGCATCGAGGCGACACACAAGGCATCGCGGCCGCTGGCCTTCTGACCCCGCGACCGGCGCGGCGGATGGGTATATTCTCGTCCCCACATCACGCCATCGGAATGCCGTCAGTGACCTCTCCCGAACTCTCGCCGGACGAGCTGCAACGCTACCATCGGCACCTCATCCTGCCGAGCGTGGGTGAGGAGGGCCAGCGGCGATTGAAGGCTGCGCGCGTTCTCCTCGTGGGAGCCGGTGGGCTGGGGTCGCCGGCCGCGTTGTATCTCGCCGCCGCCGGGGTGGGCAGGCTCGGCATCATTGATGAAGACGTGGTCGAACTCAGCAATCTTCAGCGTCAGGTGCTGCACGGCACACGTGATGTGGGACGTGCCAAGGTCGCATCCGCCGAGGCGAGGCTGCGGGACCTCAACCCCCACATCGACGTTGCCACCATGCACGGTCGGCTGTCGAGCGCCAACGCGCTGGATATCCTCGCGGACTACGACATCGTGGTCGATGGCTCCGACAACTTCCAGACGCGCTATCTCGTCAACGACGCCTGTGTGCTGCTGGGAAAGACAAATATCTACGGGAGCGTGATCCGGTTTGACGGCCAGGCCTCCGTGTTCTGTACCGAAGGAGGCCCCTGCTACCGATGCCTCTTTCCCGAACCGCCGGCCCCCGGCGCCATTCCCAATTGCGCCGAAGGAGGGGTGTTCGGCGTGCTTCCGGGCATGGTGGGAGTCATACAGGCAACCGAGACCATCAAGTGCATCACTGGAATTGGCGAGTCACTCGTTGGACGCCTCCTGCTGGTGGATGCACTGCGTATGCGCTTTCGCACCATCGCGATCGCAAGAGATCCAAAGTGTCCAGCGTGTGGAACGCGTGAGATCACGCGTTTGCTCGACTACGACATGTTCTGCGGGGTTGCTTCAGGCGCAACCGAAGGCCATGCATCACCGAGGCGCGCGGACGATGAGGGGCAGGCTCCGAATAGCCACGAGATCACGCCCAGCCGCCTTGCAGCGCTCCTGCAGGGCGGTGACGCGATCACCCTCCTCGATGTGCGGGAGCCGCACGAATGGTCGATCGCGCGCCTGCCTGGCGCGCGCCTGATTCCCCTCAGCACCCTGCCGCAGGCCATGCACTCACTGGACCGCACTGCGGACATCGTGGTGTATTGCCATCACGGATCGCGGAGTGCTGCCGCGGTGGAATGGCTTCAGGACCAGGGCGTCCACATGGTTCGCAACCTGGTGGGCGGCATCGACCGATGGAGCCTCGACGTCGATACCAGCGTACGCCGATACTGATGCTCGGCCACCGCATGCCAGCAGACACATGATTGCTGCCGCCATTGGGGTCGCGGTAGGGATGGTCGCCGCGATCGTGCTGGGAGGACGCCGTGCGGCGAGAGGACTGGAAGCCGAATACGCGAGCCGTTTTCCGGCAGGACCCAACGGAATCGTAGCTGGCGCGGAGGGCTTTTTCCTTCCGGGAACGAATGGCCGCTCCCTGCTCGTGCTTCACGGCTCGGGTGACTCGCCGCAGTCCGTGCGCTATCTCGCTGCGCGCTTGAATGCGGCAGGGTACACGGTGCAAGCGCCACTGCTCCCGGGTCACGGACGAACACCCCGGGCGTTCGCAGCCGCCACGGCCGAGGAGTACTATCGGGATGCGCGTCGCGCGCTCACTGAGCTTGAAGCATCGGACGCGTGGGTCGGCGTCGTGGGCCTGTCGATGGGGGGAGCCATCGCGGCGAAGCTTGCTGCCGGCTCCACGCGCGTGCGGGTGCTGGTGCTACTGGCTCCCTACTTCACGCCCCCCGTTGATGTGCGTATCGCACACGCCCTGTCCTGGCTCTGGGGCTCCGTGACGCCATACGTCCGGGGCGGAGGTGAAGAATCCGTGCACGACCCCGTGGCTCGGCAGGCGAGCCGGGCCTACGGATCGTTCTCCGCGGGCGCGCTGTCAGCGCTCGTGAAGACGGCAGCAGCCGGACGGAGCGTACTCTCGGCCGTGCGCGTTCCCACGCTCATCATCAACTCCGAGCAGGATAACCGCATTCCACGCACTCTCGCGCAAGACGCGGTGGATGCCTTTACGCCACCCCCCGAGACGCACTGGCTCGCAGGGTGCGGGCATGTGATAACGGTGGACTACTGCAAGGATGCCGTGGCAACCCTTGTGCTGACCTTCCTCGCGCGCCACGCCGGTTGAACACCGACGCGGCACGCAAGTGAAGGGAGTTGGTCAGCTGGTGACCCGATCGACGATGTTCTCGCCCAGTTCCTTTGCGGCATCGACACCCTGACTCACGGCTGTCTGTGCCTGTTCGACGACACCAGTGGCCACGCGCTTCACGCGATCCACGATGGAGGGAGAGCGCTTGGCCGTGCTCTTCCTGGCGGGGGATTTCTTCGAGATCTTGCGGGTAGCGGCGCCCTTCTTCGCGGCTGTCGACCGCTTCTTTGCTCCGGCCTTGCGGGTTACCGCACCCTTCTTTGCAGCAGTCGAGCGCTTGACCGCGCCCGCCTTCCGCGTGGCCGCACCCTTCTTGGCGGAACCCGAACGCTTCTTCGCGGCAACCTTTCGCGTCGCGGAACCCTTCTTGGCTGCCGCTGACCGCTTGGCCGCCTTCTTCGCGCCGCTGGACTTCCTTGCGCCTGCCTTCTTGGCGCCGCCGCGCTTAGCCGTGGACTTCTTGGCTGCACTGCGCTTGGTGCCGCGTGCCTTCTTTTTCGCTGCCATCGCTGCGTCTCCTCTGCGGGATAGGGGCCGTCGGTCCTGCGCGAATCACGATTGATGTCGCTGGCAAGTTTCGAGCGCAAACGCGCGTCCCGCGGACTTGCTACCGCATACTGCCACTGCGTTCGAGATCCTGCAATCGAATGATTGGTGCAACGCACGTCGCAAACTCGCGCGCGTTGCGAGTGAGTATCGGGACCAATGCCACGCCTGCTGCCGCTGGGTGCCACAAGCTCGCGCAGCCAGTCGCTGCTCGAAGGTAGCACGCGTGAATGTGTTCGTCGTGACAAGACGTGAAGCAGACGCCGCAAACATGGCGACGAATCTCGCGATCGGCCAGCGCCAGAATGAAAGCCGCCCCCACATGGCGTGCGCGACCCTCTGCAGGCGGACGCCTTATGGAGTGCCTTCGCTCACCGGCGGCCACTGCGTCTTGTCCGAAAACGACGTCCCGAACACCGCTGCGAGGGCGGCACGGGGATCCGTCGTGCGCACCACGACATCGAGCGAATCACCAAGCCGCATGACACGGGAATAGTCCCGGTACCGTGCGTAGGAGTGAAAGAACCCCCAGGGCCCCGGGCGCGTGATCTTGCCGAGCAGGATGTCCGGGAGGCCGATGAAATGGTAGAAATAGAAGGCATTGAGGGTGCGAA
>JAYVNZ010000463.1:0-17434 GCA_043758185.1 Gemmatimonadaceae bacterium
GTGCCCGCCGGGCTGTGCATCTACGCCTGGTCAAATCCCGCGCGCTTTCTCGCCAAATACGCAGGCACGGTCGGTTCCTCGTACGCTATGAAGAACGGACCTACATTCATGTTTGGATCGTACCCTGACGAGGAGCGGCTCAAGGAGCTGAAGAAGCAGGGTGTCACGTCCGTGGTGTCACTCCAGAGTTCCGCCGTCCTGGTGGAGATCTCCGGCATCAGCGAGGAACGGAGTGCAACTGCACGCCAAGGGCTGGCCTTCATCGAGGCACCGATGCTCCCATGGGTGAGTGATAACACCGAGTCGCTTGAAAAGATCAAGCAGCTCGCGTTGCATGGCAAAGGCGTTTACTACGTTCACTGCGGACTGGGACGCGATCGCATCAACGTCGCCAAGCGTCTTATCGAGGCACTCGAGCCGCAGTCCTTGGCGCACGTGTCGAAATCAAATGACATAATCGCAGCTGCTGGCTTCGAACGCCGTACCGAACGGTTCGAACACGGCATGCCGATGAAGGTCAGGGATGGTTTCTGGGTCATACCCTACTTGAATGAGGCGGAGTTCTACGGCTTCATCCTTCAAGGGGCGCCCGGTAGTCTCCTGGTCGTATTCGACCCGTCCAACCCTGCGCAACGCGCGTGGCTTGCCGATGCCGAGAAGAAGATGAAGGAATACGCTGTGACGTACGTGCCCGTGCTGTATCCCGCCGCCGGAGACACCAGCACAACGGCCATCGTGGCGAAGGTTCGTTCCCTCACCGGAGCGGTAACGGTCATGGTACCGACCATGACCGAGGGGCTCGGTGATCCCAAGGATCCTGTCGCGCGCGCCATCGGGAAGGCGTACGGCGTCACAGTCAAGGAACTTCCCAAGTCGATCAAGCTGGCGCCAGGCGAAACGCTCATCACTCCGCCTCCAATCGTTCCTGCAAAGGCACGCGCCTGATAGAGGGCGGAGGTATCAGCCCAGGGTAAACGGGGTGCGCGAATTACAGCGGGCTCCGTGTCGTTATCCAGTCAGAAAAAGCAGGAGGGGCCCGCGGCCCGGACCCCTCCATGAAGCGTGCAGCCTGCGTCTGAACGGGAGTGCTTACATGCCTGCGAGCTTGGTGAGCAGAAGGAACTCGATGCGGGCGTAGCCGGACTGCGCGGTGCTGTTGTTGCCACCGCGGAGACCGGTCGAGGCCCCAACTCGAAATTCCGGGCTTATCCGATACTCGATCGTGGGTCCCACCTCGTATCGCGTCTCACTCGGCCCTCTTGCACCCGTCAGCCTGTTGGTGATGTACCCCTGCTGGGTACCCTGCAGCACGAACTCGGCCCCCACATACACTGGTTGGGCAGAGGGAGCAAGGCGGTGCGCAGCACGCACGCGGCTCCAGTAGTACTCCGACTTGAATCCATAGCTTCCGATGGCCTGGGCGCTGTTCTCGCCATTGCCCCAGTAATTGCCCTGGCCACTGACGAACACACCGCTCGTACCGCCGAGCTCGCCACCCGTCACGACTCGGTCGAACTGGGTACTGACGAAGGAATAGCCGACACTGGCCGACACGGCCCCCGTAGGCATGGTGTACTGCAAGCCCACAGACGGGGAAATGGCGTATGCCTGTGCGTGCGTGTTCTGGGTGTCTCGGTAGCGATACGTCTGTCCTACCAATCCTGCGATTGGACCGAGACCCTTCTGGCCAGTAGAGAGCGAGGTGCCCAACAGGGCCGACCCCTCCCCGAAACCCGCCACTTCAGCCGATCCGAATGTCGCGAGTGCCTGGGCGCCAGCGCTCGAAGCGACCGCGACAGAAATGCATATGACGAATGAGAGACGAGTCGTTGATTTCATTGGTAGAGTACGCTGGGACATTACGTCGTGAATTGCTGCCGCACGGACACCCCAAGCAGTGCCAAAAACGTACCGCCTTGCCAAGCTGCGACCGCTAGTCTGCCAAGAGAACAGGCGCACTGACATCGCGGTGCGTCATTTGCCACACAAGAAGGACTTGTTCCACAATGTGGAACCAAGCTCGTGCCCGTTTCCGACCCTTTTCCCGCCTTCCATGTCGCATAGTCGCTTTTCGCCCCGCTGGCCTGCGCTCGCCACGCTCGTCCTGACCCTGACCGCGGCCCAGACGCAATGCCAAGGACCGGGCAATGATGCGAAAGCCGTGAATGGTAGCGTCTCAGCCGCAAGCGCGGGGAACGTTGCGGACGCGTCAACTACCGTCAGGCGCGGCCTGCAGCTGAGTCCTCCGGCTGCGTCAACGCCGCCATCCGTGACACCCGCCGAGCAACGCGCCTTCATGTTGCGGTCGGCGCGCGCTGCGTGGACATACGTGACGCGCGAAATCACACCCATGGGCTTTGTCGGAGCTACCAAGAGCTATCAGTACCTCACGGTGTGGGACATGGCCAGCGAACTCGCAGCGGCCTATTCCGCCCGCGAACTCGGCTTCATCAACCGCACGCGGTACAAGGCATTCGTCGACCGTACCCTGGCGTCGATCGAAAAGTTGGCGCTCTATGACAACGCAGCCTTCAATCGGCTGTACTCGGCGCAGACCGGGGAGATGGTGGATAGCAAGGCCCAGCCGAGTACGGTGGGCATGGGTTGGTCCGGGCTGGATCACGGGCGCTTCCTGCTGTGGCTCAAGCTCGTGGCGAAGGACGACCCGACGTTCGCCCCGCGCATCCAGGCCGTCGTATCGAAGCTGGACATGGCGCGGCTGGTGAAGAGCGGGTACATGCAGGGCGAGGAGATCAGCGCCAAGACCAACCTTCACCGCGCGTATCAGGAAGGGCGCGTGGGCTACGAGCAGTACGCTGCCGAGGGGTTTGCGCTATGGGGCGCAAAAGTGGACTCGGCGCTCGATTTCTCCGTGAACGGGAAACCGGTCACTGTGAATGGTCAGACCCTCATCACCGACGCGCGCGGCGGTGACGTGATGACGAGCGAGCCTTTCGTGATGATGGGTCTGGAGCTCGGATGGAAGAACGATACATGGCGTAACCTCGCACTCGCGGTGCTCGCGGCGCAGGAAGCGCGGTACAAGGAGACCGGCATCGTCACCATGGTGAGCGAGGACGCCATCCCTGTTCCTCCCGCATATTTCTACTACTACCTGCTCTACCACGATGGCAAGCCATTCGTGGTCACCACCGTGAGTGGGGCGGTGAGCGACAGCTTTCCGCGCTGGGTCAGCGCCAAGGCGGCGTTCGGATATCATGCGCTCGCGCCGAGTGCCTACACATGGCAGGCGCTGCAGACAGTGAAATACGGCGGGACGCCGGACGGATGGACAGCAGGGGTCTACGAGGGCACCAGGAATTCAACGAAGACCTATAACCTGAACACTGCCGCAATCGTGCTGGAAGCCGCTGCTTACAGCAAGCGTGGATGCGCATTTGCGCTTGCCACGTGTCCGAAGCCGACGAAGTAGCGTCGAAGGAAAGAGCGCCACAACCGCGGCGCTCTTTCCTTGTGTGCGTTCACGACGGGGTTGGCGAGGTACCCGGTGACTGCATTTCACTGGTGATCCAGCGCCGCAACACCCCGAGCCTGTCGCGCGGCTCGTCAATGCGCTCCACGCCCACCACGAAGCTCACGCGCAATGCCGTTTCCAGCGCGCGACTGAAGATTACCACTCCCTTGCCGGAGATGTTCGTTCCTGGCACGTCCCAGCGCATCGTGGTGCCCGGCTCGATGGGATTCTCGAGGATCAGGCGCACACCCGTGCGGCTTTCTTCCTCGAGCAGCCCCATCCCGAGCTCCACATCGCCCTCATCGGAAGTGGCTGAGACAAGCGCGGGCAGTCCCACCACGCGGCGGCGGCTTTCGCGCGGGTTGGTGAAGCGCTGAAGCGCATTTTCCACCACGTCGATGCTCTGGCGATATCGCTGGCGAGCGAGCGGAATGGCGTGATGCGCACTGTGCAACTCAATGGCGTCCCGCATTTCCAGCGGCATGTCCTGGAAGACGACGCCATGAGAGTACACCTTTCCATAGTTGCCGTCCTTGTGCGTCCGGTGCGTCACGACGCCGCGCGATACCACTGTGCCCGCAGACAGGTGCAGCGGAATCTCGAGCACGGTGCCGGTTTCGAACTGGCAGGTGCACCGAAAGGACAGGCCCGATGAGTTGATATCCTCCGTGGTGGCCGCAAATTCTTCCCCGGCGGGCACGCCATCCACCACGGCACGCACGCGCGTGGGCAGCCGCTGCACAAAGCGATAGTCTCCGCGCAGTTGCTTGGACTTGATACTGTGCTGCACCACGTACAGTGCGAAATAGAGGTTCCACCCCACCCAGATTCCGTTGACGATGAATGCGGTGGAAACCCCGCCGCCGTCATTGTAATCGATCCACCCGTAATGCCGCGCAACCAGTGCCCAGAAGAAGGCCGCGACGGACAGGCCGGCGAGGAAGAGCTGCGGTGCATACGTCTTGAACGGGATGTCACCAACGCCCTTGGGCGTCACGTTGAACTTGAGCGGCTTCTTCGCGAAGAATCCCGAGGTGGCCAGGATGTACGTCCAGAAGCGCGTCATGTTGTAGCGCTCGGAAATCAGGATGTACCCTGTGCCGCGTGCCATCAGCTCGAAGCTTCCCACCGTCAACAACATGTATGGCACAAGCCGTATCAGGAGCTCGTGATTGTCGACCTGCACTGGCAGGATTCCGAACAGGAAGAAGAGCACCGGTGCAATGTAGAATATCAGGCGCTGGATTCCGTCGACGTACACGATCACAGACGAAAAATACGAGAGCTTCTGCTGCCACGAGAGTCCCTTCACGAACAGCGGATTCATTTTGCGCAGCATCTGCATGGATCCCTGGCCCCAGCGCAGCCGCTGCACGTGGTACTGGGCAGCCGATGCGGGTGCGAGCCCATACGCCAGCGTCTCGCCGTGATAGAAGGATTTCCAGCCGCGCGCATGGAGCATCATGCTTGTCTCCATGTCCTCGGTGATGGTGCGCGTGGAGAATCCACCGATTTCGTCAAAGGCCGAGCGACGCAGGATTCCGCAGCTGCCGCAGAAGAAGGCGGCATTCAAGCGATCCTTTCCGGGCTGGATGAGCGAGAAGAAGAGCCTGTTCTCCTCCCACATCTGCCCGCCTTCGTCGTTGATGACGTGCGTGAACGAGTCCGTATTGTAGAAATCCTGCGGCGACTGCACGAACGCCAGCCTGGGCTCATTGAAGTAGCCGAGCATGCGGTCCAGGATATTGGGAAGCGGCACGTGATCCGCGTCGAGCTGGAGGACGAACTCCGCGCTCGTGACGCTGAAGGCGTGATTGAGGTTGCCCGCCTTGGCGTGCTCGTTTCCCGCGCGCCGGATGTAGCCGATGCCGAGTTCCTCGGTCATCGTCCTTACTTCGTCGCGCTTGCCGTCATCGAGCAGGAAAGTGTTGTGCGGATACCGGATGGCGCGCGCGCCGATCGCGGTACGGCGGAGCAACTGGAGTGGCTCGTCGTAGCAGGTGATGAAGACGTCTACCTTCAGTCCATCTGGCGCCGGGGGCGGCTCGCGATGCACGAGCCGCCACGCCGTGTAAATGAAGAATGCCATGCTCACCAGACCGAAAGTCTCGGCCAGTACCAGCACGAGCGAAAAGACGGGATGCTGCCAGTTGATGGTGTGGGTCCAGCGCCACACGATCCAGTAGACGCCGTACGCGTATGCCAGCAGGGCAACTGCGCGGATCACCACCTCCTGAGCCGGCGGGAGACGGGGAATCGTATAGGCTGACAGCACTGGCCGAAGTGACTTGACGGCCCGTGGTTCTTGTAGTGAGTTCACGTGATTGTTTTGTGACTTGGGATACTGGAACTCGGTGATCAGTGCAGGGTGCGGGCCGCCGCGCAGCCGGGGGGGAACAACCGCCCGGTGCCGGTAGGATCGCTTTAATCAAGTCTCTATTCAGCAACGGGTTACCCATGAGTCAGTCAGCTATTTGTCCTCAGTACCGGCGTCCTTCGAAAGTCTGGACCGGCGTTGTGCGTCCAGTCCCCCATGCCGCCTGTACCGGCCGCCCGCCATGCTACGCACCGCGCGCGCCTTTCCCTGCCCATGACGCGTTCTCGCTGGATCTAAGGAGTTGCTGCTATCCGCCGCCTGTTCAGGCGACGGGATCGTATCGCCGTCCACATCCGACGCGGTGACGAGCCGGTGGGCAACAAGGCCCCGATCGACTCGGCAATCGGTTCCACGCCGCCGCCGGTGACTGTACCCACGCCAACGTCCAGTCTGCTTGCCGGTGCGACCTTCTGGGCCGATCCGTACTCCCACGCGAAGGCGACAGCCGACGCATGGCGGAGCACGAGACCAGCCGATGCGCTCCAGATGGACAAGATTGCGTCCCAGGGCGCGGCACGGTGGATCGGAAACTGGAATACCAGCGTGCAGAACGACGTGGAGGCTGTGACGACGACCATCACTGCCGCGGGCGCGTTGCCCGTATTCGTGGCGTACAATATTCCGCACCGTGACTGTGGTGGCTACTCGGGTAACGACCTCACGTCTGCCCAGGCATACCGCGACTGGGTCACGGCGTTCGCGAATGGCATCGGTACACGCCTTGCCGCCGTGATCCTCGAGCCCGACGCACTCGCCGGCATGGACTGCCTCTCGGCAATCGATCAGCAGGTCCGAGTGGACTTGCTCAAGTTCGCCATCCAGACCTTTGCATCGCAGGGCTGCATCGCGGTGTACCTGGACGCGGGCCACCCGCACTGGCAGTCCGCCGCCACCATGGCGCAGCGCCTGCTCGCCGCGGGGGTCGCGCAGGCGCAGGGCTTCTCACTCAACGTTTCCAACTTCTACCTGACCGCAGACAACGTCAGCTACGGCACACAGCTGTCCGGGCTGGTCGGCGGAAAGCACTTCATCGTGGACACGGCACGAAACGGGCTTGGCCCTGCGGCAGACGCAGCGTGGTGCAATCCCGCTGGCCGCGCCCTTGGTACCCGCCCCACAACGGCGACGGGCAATCCGCTTGTCGATGCCTTGCTCTGGATCAAGGCACCGGGTGAGTCGGACGGTCCATGCAATGGTGCGCCTGCGGCCGGCACATGGATGCCGGAGTACGCGCGGGGCCTGGCGCAGCGCGGTTAAGCAAATACCGGAACGGGATGGGGCGTGACCTTCCTGTCATTCGCTCCGTGCCGTATCCCTAGATGCGCTCCAGGGTGTCCACGGTGCGGTGCGTTCGAACAGTCCCGGTATTGAGCGTGCCGGCTGGTTCAAAGAGCATCACTGCGCACTCGTGCTCCGCCACCGGCCGATGCTCGACGCCGCGGGGAACGATGAGCATGTCGCCTTCCGACAACGCGATGACGCGGTCGCGCAATTCCATGCGGAACGCACCGCGCACCACGAGAAACAGCTCGTCTTCGTGCTCATGATGGTGCCAGTCGAACGCACCCTGGAACTTGGCAAGCTTGACGTGCTGACCATTCAGCTCACCCACGATCTTCGGCTGCCAGTGTGCGGAGAACTGCGCCAGCTTCTCGGCCAGGACGATTTTTTCGAGCCCGGGTTCGGGTTCGGTCCCGGGCCGATGCGTCAGACCGTGTTCCACGTGCGATCCTCGGAGAGGGCATAAAGCGCGGAGCGTACGTCGAGCGCGATCGTCCGGAAACGCGCGGCACTCGCGGCGGGAATATGACTGCGGGAAAACAGGATCACGGCGAAGAGTTCGCCGGAGCGAAGCAAGCCGCCAAAGCCGACAACGGACCGGATGCCATGCGGTACGACGAAGTCGTCCTGCGCCGGGATGTGCGGGCTGCCCAGCGCGTGCTCGACGTGGAAGACGTCGTACGTGGGACCCTGCCCTGGGTGCTGGCTCGGTGCATTACCGCTCACCACGGATTCGATCTCCAGTCCCAGTTGCTCGATCAGCCGAGCAATCATCGGGGCACGACGGACGATATCCGCACTGGGGAGCGGGATCGCGAGGTGGGAGTAGGATGCATGACGGTCATTCCATGCGGGATCGTCTCCCACCGTACCGAGGAGCGCGAGGCATCGCAGGTCCGGCCCAGGATCCAGGGTGCCGAGCTGACGCTCCGCGAACTGCCTGACGTCCGGCTCCAGGTCACCAAAGCGATGGGTCTTGTAGAAGCGAACCATCGCAAGGCTTCGTTGTCCGGTTTCGCGGTCAACACAGTTGTCATACAGGTAGCGGACGACGAGATTGGCCGCCGCTTCCAGCGCAACCGCGTCGCGAACCGCTTGCCGGAGTGCCAGGCCAGCCCGCAGCATGTCGCCGACCGAGAAATTGGCGATGTCGAGGTTTCCGCCTCTCGCGCTTCCAGGCATCGGTTCCGGCAGGTAAAGGGAGTACGGAAAGTGATGGATGTGCGGCAGGCACCCACCGGCCGAGAACGTAGCCTGAGGAGAACGGGCAAGCAACGTGCATGCATGCTGTCATGATGCCAACCAAACCTGACTCTGTCACAGCCCCGGACGTGGACCTGAACGCGCCACCGACCCCGGCGTCATCCGACTCAAAGACGCCGAACCTGGAGCGGACTCAGGACGCCATCGAGCGACCTCTGAACCGCTCGATCGAGGCGACCCTGCTTACCGTGCTGGCGGTGCTGTACACGCTCTTCGCGGCGCGCGTTTTTCTGATCCCGATCATTTTTGCGCTGCTGCTGAACTTCCTGCTCAGCCCCATCATCCGTTTACTCGGGCGAGCACGCATCAAGCCACCTGTCGGCGCGGCGATCGTCGTGTTGCTGCTGCTGGCCTCCATTGGCGGAGCCGTGTACGAGTTGGCGGGGCCGGCGCAGGGCTGGGCAGCCATTGCACCCCAGAGTTTTGCTCGCGCGCAGGTGCGGCTTCGCAAGATCATCCGCCCAATGCAGCAAGTCTCGAAGAACGTGGAGCAGGCAGCAGACGCGGTGGGTGGACCGGAAGGCACGACCAAGCAGGTGATGGTACAAACCGCTGGACCCACGCTGTCATCGCGGCTGTTCGGCACCACACAGCGCCTGGCTGCGGGGCTGATCGAGGTGTTCATCCTGCTCTACTTCCTGCTCGCGGGCGGTGACCTCTTTCTCCAGAAGCTCATCAAGGTGCTGCCGCACTTCAGCGACAAGGTGAAGGCGGTGGAGATCGCACGCGCGACGGAGGCCGCGGTATCCGCGTACCTCACGACCACGTTGTTCCTGAACGTGATGGAAGGGGTGATCGTTGCTGGCGTGTTCTGGCTCCTCGGAATGCCCAACGTGTTGTTGTGGGGTGCGCTCGTTGCGTGCCTCGAATTCGTGCCGTATCTGGGCGCGCTCACCGCCGTTGCCGTGTTCACGCTTGCGGGACTCGCCACGTTTCCCGACGTGGCGCATGCGCTCATGATTCCGGGAGTATTCCTGGCCATCAACCTCATTCAGGCCAATTTCGTGACGCCGATGCTGCTGGGGCATCGGCTCACGTTGAATCCCGTGGCGATCTTCGTCGGCCTTGCTTTCTTCTTCTGGATCTGGGGGGTGGCGGGCGCGTTCCTCGCTGTGCCGTTGCTTGCGACGTTCAAGATCTTCTGCGATCACATCGAGTCTCTTGCGGCCATCGGCGAGTTCCTGGGCCAGCGCGACGAAAACGAGCGGCGTGTGACGGCGCGTGTGGAGGTCAACGCCGACGCGGCGGCGTAGCAACGCCCGCTCAGTATCGGCGAAGTGCCTTCGCCATCAACTCCGCCAGTCGCACGGGATCTCGTTCGACCTCGGGAATATCGATCTCGAGGGTGACTGGCGCGCGATCCGTTGGCCGCTGCACGTCGATCATCCATCCGATCGACGGTCCGCCGCAGTGGGCCACGGCGCCCGACTTCAAGTGCGCGGTGACCATGCCAGGAAACGCGTACTCCACGGTGCTGCCAGCGAGCAGCCGCTGCAGTGCGGTAGCAACGGCGTGACCCTCCTCGTGGGTGAGATCCGCGAGGTCGCTGATCGCGTGCTCGAACGTCGAGCTCATCAGGTCAGGGGGCAGTTCGAAGGCTGCGAGAGGATCGTTGTCCGGAGACTTGGGCATCGGTGTTCTCCTGTTGGCAGGTCCGGGAGCAAATCGGACACCAGCGGGATCCACTATCTCGCGGGAGCGGGGAAACAGGCAGTGGCTCTCGGCGGACGCCCGTGTCCCACCACGGTCATGTCGAACGCGGCTTGCACGCCGATCGCAATGAGCAGCAGCCACGGTGATGTCGTCCAGCTCGGCGTACGACCGGCCCGTCGCAGCAGCCACCAGCCCACGATCACCAGCGTTACTTCAACGACGAAATCACGGAGCGGCCAGTCGTAGCCGCGCAACCCCACCATCTCGCCGCCGGGCATCAGCAGCTTTCGCCCCGTGAAGTAATCCGCACCGATGTGCAGTATGACAACGAGCACGAACGACAGCGTGGTCGAGCGCGAACCGGTCGCCAGGTATGCCAGTGCACCCACGATGGCGGCCTCGATGACGACTGCCGGGATGGTGTGCGAATAGAGACCGTAAGGATTGCAGATATGGAACAGGACGGCTGCGGCGTCGACGATATCCGGTGTGAGTGACGCGATCAGCAGCGCGAACAGCATCGTCGCACCTGTCCTCGCGCGCGTGGCGCTTTGAACAGCGCCAGCAACGCCGAGATGACCCGTAATCACCTGGGCAGGAATCTCCGCACTTCTCGCAGGAGATCCGGAGGGGAAACCGGCTTGTCGAGGTGCTCGTCGGCGCCGGCGGCGAGCGAAGCATCCCGGTCGAAACTTCCCACCAGTCCGGTGACCACAATGATGGGAACGCCCATTGTCTCCACATCCTCCTTCAGCGTGCGGACGGCATTCCACCCACTGGTCCCCGGCATCGTGACGTCCATGAGCACGAGACCCGGGCGCTCGCGGTGCACGATTTCAACCGCTTCCTTGCCGTCGCGCGCCTCGAGCACTCGATAGCCTGCGCTCTGGAGGATGGCCGCGTACAACGAGCGCTGTTCTGCATCGTCTTCGGCGACGAGGACGGTGTGCTCTACTGGATCAGCGTTCTTTCTGGACATCGGAATGGGCAGTCGGTCAATTGTTGCGTCGGCGCCGACATCGCCACCGCCATCGCACGCGCGGCGCATGCACGGCTCGGCGCGGCGAGATGAAGTATCGGGGATTGTGCGCAATTACGCGAGTGTCGCGGCGTCGACCAGCGACGAGCGCGTGTTGCCTGCATGCAATTGCCTGCCGCACGGCCCCTAACCCTGGGGTACTGGTGGGTTGTCTGGCATTGTCCATGCCCTGCTGCGCCGCATGCTCCTCACACCCAAGCACCTGCCGCGCCTCGCGGCCATCGTCGGCTTGTTCACGCAGTACGGCCTGCGTGACGTGGCGCGCCAGCAGGGCCTCCTCGCCCTCGGCTCGGATGAGGGAGAGGAGATGCCGCCGGAGGAAATGGCGAACCGGGAGGCGCATGCGGCGGGCTTCAAGCGGCGCCTGATCGAGTTGGGGCCGGCGTACGTGAAGCTCGGCCAGGTGCTGTCGACCCGTCCGGACATTCTTCCCCAAGCGTATATCCGCGAACTGGAGTCACTCCAGGATGATGTGGGTGCTGTTCCACTTGGCGAAGTGGAAGACACCATCGAGTCGGAACTGGGCGGCCGCTTGAGCAAGTTGTTCGAGTTTTTCGACCCGGAGCCCCTCGGTACGGCGAGCCTGGGGCAGGTGCATGGCGCACGCTTGCGTGGCGGGCGGGCGGTGGTGGTGAAGGTGCAGCGCCCGCATGTACGCGCGGCACTGGCCGGCGACATTGCGTTCTTCAACGAGCTCGCGTCATTCATGGCGGCGCATACGAGCGTTGGCAGCCGCGTGGATGTCATCGGGGTGATCCAGCAACTCGAGCGAGCATTGGCCGATGAACTCGATTATCGCATCGAGGCGCGGAGCGCCGCACTGTTCCGCCGCTCACTGGCGCAGTTTCCCAGGCTTATCGTTCCGAAGGTGATCGAGGCCTACTCAACGGAAAAAGTGCTGACCACCGAGCGCGTTCGCGGCGTGAAGGTGGATGCCGTGTCGCCGCTGGCGCGCCTCGATCACGATTTTACGCCGGTGGCCGAGGAGCTCACGCGTGCGTACCTCAAGGGGATCACGCTGGATGGGTTCTTCCATGCGGATCCGCATCCCGGCAACGTGTTCGTGGTAATGCCCGGTACAGCCAACCCGCTTACGCCAGCGGAAGTGGTCAGCGATGAGCGACGCGAGGCGGCGCGTGAAGCGACCACACCTCTTGCTCGGCTCGAGGTAGAGGCGCAGGCGGCGGCGGTGCCGGTTCCGGAGGATGTGGACGTTCGCCTGGCCCTCATCGATTTCGGCATGACGGCCCGGCTCTCGAACGCGATGCGCGAGAATGCCACGCGGCTGTTGATGGCCCTGGGCGACCATCATGGTGACCAGGTTGCGGCCACCCTGATCGACATGGGTGAGCCGACTACCGACTTCGACCGCACGGGTTACATCCGGGAAATCTCGTCATTGATCGCGCGCAACGTGGATCTGACGGCCGCTGAGGTGGACGCTGGACGAATCATGTTCGACATGATCGACCTGTCGTTCCGGAATGGGCTTCGTCTGCCGGCCGAGATGACATTGCTGGCGAAGGCGCTGTTCAATCTGGATGGGGTCACGCGCTCGCTGGACCCGTCGTTCACACCGCTGGACACGATTCGCGCGTTCGGAAACGAGATTGCGATGTCGCGGGCGAAGCGTGACATGTCGCCTCATCGCCTGTACCAGATCGCGATGGAGAGTAGTGACTTCCTGGCTGCGCTTCCGCGCCGCCTGGACCAGATCACCGCCCGACTGGCCAATAATGAACTTTCGACGCACGTGGAGGTGCCGCAGCTTCCGTTGCTGATCGTGGCGCTTCAAAAGGTGGCGAACCGGGTCTTTTCTGGGTTGGTACTGGCGGGATTACTTGTTGCTAGCGCTATGCTGATGCCATACTGGCCCCGTCTCGGGCTTATTGGGTTCATCCTGGCCGCGTTCGTCGCGCTGTATATCGTGTTCACCATCATTGCCAGCGACAGAAAGGGTGGACGGGAATAGCCGCCATGTGATGGAGTGGCTCAGTCCGCAAACTGACGCTTTCACGAGAGAACTCTTTTCCGCCTCGCGGCGTATAGATGGTAGTCCCACGCCGAGGAGTACCATCAATGTCACATGAATTTCGGGCGCCGCGCGCACTGTTGGTCGTGGTGGCCGCCGTTGCAACTGCCGCCTGCTCGGATGGTGCCGTGGCGCAATCGTCCGCAGCGCAATCCTCCGTCGCGCTGGCCAAGGGAGATCACAAGATGACAGAAAGCTTCAAGAAGCCCAGCGAGAGTGAGTTGAAGCACAAGCTCACGTCCATCCAGTTCGAGGTCACCCAGCACGAGGGCACCGAACGTCCGTTCCAGAACGAGTACTGGGACAATCACGAAGAGGGGATCTACGTGGACGTCGTGTCCGGTGAAGCGCTCTTCAGCTCGCGTGACAAGTTTGAATCCGGCACCGGATGGCCCAGCTTCACGCGTCCGCTCGTGGCCGAGAACGTGAAGACGAAGACCGATCGCCAATTCGGCATGAGCCGCACGGAAGTGCGCTCGGCCCACGCGGACTCGCATCTTGGCCACCTGTTCGACGACGGTCCCAAGCCGACGGGCAACCGTTACTGCATGAACTCGGCATCAATGCGGTTCATTCCCGTCAGCAAGCTGGCCGCCGAGGGTTACGGCGAGTACGCCAAGCTCTTTGACACAAAGGCAAAGAAGTAGGCATCGGCACGAGAAAAAGAGGGGCGGGGCGCGACAGCGCCCCGCCCCTT
This sequence comes from Gemmatimonadaceae bacterium, assembly GCA_043758185.1. Taxonomy (GTDB): domain Bacteria; phylum Gemmatimonadota; class Gemmatimonadetes; order Gemmatimonadales; family Gemmatimonadaceae; genus AG11. The sequence continues at coordinate 13,818 of JAYVNZ010000463.1, forward strand.
TCTTGTTCTCCGGACACTACTTCAGGACACTGCGCCCGCGTCGAGACCTGCATCACTCTTCCTGGTGAGTGAATAATCCCTTCCGCGGACAGCAACGAGGAAGGTCGGCACCAGAAACAGCGTTATGGGTGTGGAGAGTGCCAGCCCGCCAATGACCGCCAGTGCCAACGGCTTCTGCATTTCGCTGCCGGCGCCAAGTCCAAGTGCGAGCGGAAGTAATCCGAAGAGGGTGCAGAGCGTCGTCATGAGGATCGGGCGCAGGCGCACGCGTCCCGCTTCGAGGAGCGCGGGCTCGAGGGTTTCGCCCTCCGTGATCATGTAGTGGTGCGTGAAGTCGAGCAGGATGATTCCGTTCTTCACGATGAGGCCCACCAGCAGGATCAGTCCCATGAACGACGAGACGTTGAGCGGCGTGCCCGTGATGAGCAGCAGCGCCATTGCACCCACGAAGGAGATGGGCGCAGCCGCGAGCACAACGAGTGGCTCGACGAACGAACGGAACTGGAGAACCATCACGCCAATAACTGCCGCGATGGCAAGCGCCAGCACGGTGAGCAGCGACTTGAACGCCGCCTTCTGGCCCGCACTCTGACCGCCCACCTCCATCCGGATGCCGGCCGGTACGGGATTGGCCGCCAACACCGCGTTGACGCCACTCATCACCGAGCCCAGGGGCGCCGTGACATCCGACGTCATGGTAATCATCTGCTGCTGGTTCTCGCGCGTATATGCGCTGCGGGATTGCGATGGCTCGAAGCTCGCCAGTGCAGATAGCGGTGACGTAGTGCGGCTGGCAGGAATGGCGACGGGCAGGGAGCCGAGCCGAAGCGCGTCCATCCGCACTGCATCAGGTGCGCGTACGCGGATGGCGATGGACCTGTCCTGCAGGCGCATCTGACCTGCCGGCACGCCCAGCAACGCACCGTTCACCGCGCCAGATACCTGCTCGGTAGTGAGGCCAACCTTGTTGGCCTCCGCGCTGTTGATGTGCATCAGCATTTCGGGCGCAGGTTCTACTGCGCCACTGAAGAAATCCTCGACACCAGGAACCTTCGACATGTTCGGCTCGAGCTGCTTCGCATAGGCCTCCAGGGCGTTCAGGTCCGGACCGAATAGCCGAATTTCCACGGGCCGCGCGGCGCCCGCGAGATCGTTGATCACGTCGCTGAGAATCTGGACGAACTCGATGCGCAGACGCGGCGCGGCCGACGCAATCTGCACCCGCGCGTCATTGATGACGTCCTGGCTCGATCGCGTGCGCTCCCCGCCCGCCTTGAGACGAACGACCATGTCGCCGCGATTCTGTTCGGTTGCGAACAGCCCCAGCTCGGCTCCCGTACGGCGCGAGATGCCTTTCACCTCGGGAATGTTCAACAGAATCTTCTCCACGATGTGGAGTTGCCTGTCGGTCTCGACGAGCGCCGTCCCGCCTGGACTCCAGTAGTCCAGTACGAACGCGCCTTCGTCGATCTCGGGCAGGAAGCCTGTCGGCACGCTCCTGTACGCGAACACGCCCGCGATAATGAGCACCACGGCCCCGACGAGCATGAGTCGCGTGTGGTGCAACGCCCTGTCGAGCGCCCGCTGGTACTTGTCAGACAGCGCATCGATCGCGCGACCGATGGAGGCCATGACGCCCTTCACCTTGCCCTTTCCGCCCGCGTGCACGGGAATGGGTGCACCCGGTGCCGAGGCCTCCCCTTGCGGCTCGGCCGTGAGGAATGCCTCGGCAAGCAGCGGAATGATCGTGACAGCGAGCACCAGTGAAATGAGCACCGCAATGGTCAGCGTGATGGACAGTGCGGCGAAGAACTGCCCGACAACGCCTTCGAGCAAGCGCAGGGGAAGGAAGACGACGACGGTCGTGATCGTCGACGTCGTGACGGGGATGATCAATTCCTGCACGGCCTCGCGGATGGCACGGTCGCGGTCCGGCGTAAAGCCGAGGTGCCGTACGATGTTCTCGCTGATCACGACGGCATCGTCGATGACGATGCCGATGGCGATGGCCATTGCGCCGAGCGTCATCAGGTTGAACGTCTGCCCCACGAGCGACATCACGAACACGGTGATCGCGAGCGTGAGCGGTATGGACGCCGCACTGATGGCCGTGATCCGGCCCTTCTGAAGGAAGATGAACAGGATGATCACGGCGAGTGCCGCGCCGATCAGCATCGCGTCGCGAACGGACGTGGTGGCGTCCCGCACCAACGACGCCTGGTCGTACACGGGCGTCAGCGTGACGCCGGCGGGAAGCGCCTTGCGGAGGGCGACAGCCGCCCTCTCCACGCTGTCGGCGATGGCCACGGTGTTGCCGCCCACCTGTCGAGTGATGTTCAGCAGGGCGGCCGGTCGCCCGTCGCCGGCCACGATGCGCACGTGATCCTCGGTGCCCACTTCCACCGTGGCCACATCGCGCACGCGGAGGCCATGCCCCACGATGACGTTGCCGATGTCTTCCGTCTTGGTGGCCTCCTGCGCCGTGACGACCAGGAACTGCTTGTAGTCCTGCGCCACGCGGCCCACGGCGGACACCGACGTGGAGACCTTGATGGCATTGGCGATGTCGTCGTATGACAGGCCTTGTTCAGCCAGCCGGACGGGATCGGCAATGACTTCGATTTCGCGGATGTCGGAGGCCTGAACGTCCACGCGTCCAACGCCAGGCACGCGCGACAGGACTGGTCGGATCTGGAAGCGCGCAATGTCGTACAGCTTCGATGGGCTTCCGCCTTCGAGGTTGTACGAGACAATGGGAAACACGGCGGGTGACAGCCGCTCCACCTGGATGTCGAGGCCAGGCGGAAGGTCGTTGCGCACCTGGTTCACGCGCGCCTGCGTCTGCTGCAGCGCGTAGGCCATGTCGGTGCTCGGCGAGAAGGTCACCGAGAGCTCGCTCGCGCCCCGAATGGAGCGAGACTGCACGCGAGTGACGCCTGGCACCACGCCAACCGCCTCCTCGAGCGGCTGCGTCATGGCGAACACCACCTGGCGGGCGCCAAGTGACGAGCCTTCCGCAATGACGGCAATGCGCGGAAACTGCAGCTCCGGATAGATGGCGGACGGGAGTCGGAGCGCCGCCCAGATGCCGCCCGCACAGAGCAGCGCGACCATCAGGTAGACGAAGCGACGCTGGCTTGCGACTGCACCAGCCAGCGACCAGCGGTCGCGCGATACGGGTTCGATGCGGTGCGCGTCGCTCACGGCTTCACTGGACCAATGCGTTCCACCTTCGCGCTATCGGCAACGCCGAAGGCGCCCTGCGTCACGATCTTCTCTCCGCCGTTCAGCCCCTCGACGATTTCGACCTTGGTTGCAGTGCGGCCTCCAATCTTCACTTCGTGTGCGATCGCGATGCCCTTGGCGTCCACCACGAACACCTTGTAACTGCCAGGATCATCACCGGGCACCAGCGCCTCGACCGGTACGACGACTGCGCGCGGCCGTGTTTCGACAGCGATCTCGCCATAGACACTCTCCCCAAGGCGCAGTGACCGCCGGGGCGACGACACGAGTACGCGGATGGCCACGGAGCGTGACGTCGTATCGAGTGCGGCGCCCACCGATGCGACGGAGCCGCCGCCGAGCGGTTCGCCCCCTGTCTTTTCACCGGCCGT
>JAYVNZ010000464.1:0-8103 GCA_043758185.1 Gemmatimonadaceae bacterium
GGCTCCGCGGCGCCACCGCGTTATCCCGCGGCACTGCGCGCGAGCGGCATGAGCGGCCGAGTGGTGGTGCGCTTCGTCGTGGACACGCTGGGCCGTGCCGAGGTCGGCGATGTGGTAATGGTGGAGGCGACCCACGCACTGTTCGCCGACGCGGTGCGGGAGGCGCTCGAGCACTATCGCTTCAGCGCGGGCGCCGTGGAGGGTCGCAAGGTGCGGACACTGGTGCAGTTGCCGTTCACCTTTTCACTGCGGCCCTGAGTCGTCCAGCCTGTCGTCCTGAGCGGAGCGAAGGACCTGTTTCATCGATGCAAGCAGGTCCTTCGCTGCGCTCAGGACGACAGCATTTATTCGTACCGCAGCGCCACGATCGGGTCGAGGCTCGCCGCACGCCGCGCGGGCCACACGCCGAACAGCACCCCCACCACCGCGGAGAACACGAACGCCATCACGATAGACGATGGCGAGATCTGCGTGTTCCACTGCGCGAACCTGCTCATGGCCATCGCGCCTCCACTGCCCACCGCGGCGCCGATCAACCCGCCGAGCAGGCACAGTACCACCGCCTCGATGAGGAACTGGAGCAGGATGTTCGCACTCGTGGCGCCGAGCGCCTTGCGAATCCCGATTTCGCGCGTGCGCTCCGTGACGGACACGAGCATGATGTTCATGATGCCGATGCCGCCAACCAGCAGCGACACCGCGGCGATGCCGCTCAGCAGGTAGGTGAACACCGCCGTGGTCTCGCCAAGCGTGTTGAGGAAGTCGGCCTGGCTGCGGATCTGGAAGTCATCCGGCTTGGAGGCCGTGAGCCGGTGTTGCCGGCGCAGCACCTTCTGGACGTCGGCCATGGCATCCGGAATCTTTTCCTCGCTTGGCGCGATCACGCTGATGGAGCGCAGGCGATCCGTGCCGAACACGCGGAAGCGGCCGGTGGTGATGGGAATGAGCACCTGGTCATCCGGGTCGCCGAACGGCGACGACTGGCCCTTGGTCTTCAACACCCCGATGACGGTGAACTGCAGGCCCTTGATGCGGACGTTGTCGCCGATGATGGCGTCGGGCGAACGGAGGCCCAGGTTGGTGACCACGGTCTGCCCAAGCACGACGACGCGCTGCCGTGCCTCGTCTTCCTGGCTGGTGAACATGCGGCCAGCCTGCAGCTCGTACTTGCGTACCTCGAGATAGTTGGACGACGTGCCGACAGCCGAGGTGCTGGCGTTCTGGTTGAGGTACTGCACCTGCACGCGCGAGTTGATCTCGGGCTGCACGGCGAAGAGGTTGGTGGCCCTGTCCTGCAGGGCCTTTGCGTCGTCCACGGTGAGCTTCACGCTCTGGTCGAACGCGACGCCGCCGAAGCCGCGCTGCTGGCCAGGCATCACCGTGAGGAGCGTGGTGCCGAGAGAGCTGATGCGGGCCTTCACCGCGCTCTGCGCACCGGCGCCGAGCGCAACAACGGCAATGACGGCAGCAACGCCGATCACGATGCCGAGCATCGTGAGCAGTGACCGAAGCTTGTTGGCGCGCAGTGCACCGAGCGCCACACTGATGATCTCGCCAATGAGCATGGTGGCTCAGCCTCCTCGGCCGCCAGCGGCACCGGCCGGACGCGCCCCGCCACCACCAGCACCGGCCGCGGGCGCCTGTTGCATGCCCGGCACGCCACTGCTGGCCTTCATGCGATCGTTCTGCTGCTGGCGCTGCGCCTGCAGTGCGGCCGCGGCCAGCAGGGCAACCTGTTCGCCCTCCGTCACGCCGCTCACGATTTCCGTGTAGTCGAAGTTGGATGCGCCGAGCTGCACGAGGCGCGGTTCAAAGGTCTGGCCCTTCTTGACGAAGACGAGGCCTGCACGGGTGCGGCGCATGCCGGTGGACGCCACTTCCGCGCCGCCACCGATGGTGAGCGCTGGCGCCCCTGGCGCGCCGCCACGGCCGGCGAAGCCACCGCGCGGCTGCGCGGCCGCACCCGGTGGAGTTGTCACCGGCGCGCCACCACCCTGGCCGCCACCGCGCTGCCCACCGCCCGTCTGCGCACCACCCGTTTGCGCGCCACCCATCTGCCCGCCACCCATTCCGCCGCCATTCGCCTGCATTTCCTTGCGACGACAGGCACCGGCAACGCGCGCGTCCACGCCAACCGCAGCGTAGATCTTCTCCGACTCCGGACGCATCGCCTGACGGTCCATCGCGCCACTCATCACCTGCTGGCGCAGCGCATCGAGCTTCGCCTTCTCCGCCGGCTTCTTCGCGAACGCGGCAGCCACGGTCTTGCACTGTGCATCGGTGACGTCCATCTGCTGGAAGCTGTCCTGCCCACCCTGGCCCTGTTGCGGCGCGAGCGCGACGTCGCCGCGCGAGACACCACCGTTTCCGCCACCGGCGCCGGCACCCGGTGCGCCGCCCCCTTGCCCACCACCACCCTGGCCACCGCGCTGCCGGCCACCACCACCACCTCCACCGCCACCACCACGCGCCGCCATCTGCGCGGCCATCTGGGAGCGCACGGTATCCGGGTTGAGGCCGAGAATGGGCGCCGTGGCTGCGGCTTCACGCGGATTGCGCACCGCGTCGTTGGGCACGGAGAGCACGCCCGAGCGTTGCTCGACCATCACGTTCGTCTCGCCATTCATGCCGGGCTTGAGCAGCCCTTCGTTGTTCTCGAGCGTGACGAGCACGGGAAACATCGTGACGTTCTGCTGGATGACCGCCTGCGGCTCGATCTTCTCCACGATCCCGGTGAATCGCCGGTCGGGATAGGCATCCACAGTCACGGTCGCGGTCTGACCGGGCCGCACCTGCCCGATGTCGGTCTCATTGAACAGGGCGCGGATGCGCACCTTGCTCAGGTCGGCCATGGTAAGCAGCGTGGTGCCGCCGCCGAACGCGCCGGTGGCCGACGTGATGACGGTACCGAGGGACACGGTCTTTCCAATGATGGTGCCGCCAACGGGTGCCGTGACGGTAGCATCCTCGAGCCGCTGCTTGGAGAGGTCCTGCTGTGTGGTGGCCGCGACGAACTGTGACTTGGCGTTCGCGAAATCGAGGTCGGCCGCCTCATGCTCGGTGGCCGTGATGATGCGGCTCTTGAACAGGTCATCCGCGCGCCGCTTCTGCGCCGTGGACACCTCGAGCTTCGAGCGCGCCGCCGCGAGCGCGGCCGCCGTCTGGTTGTACTGGTTCTTGGTATCGCGCGTCTCGATCTGCACCAGCAGGTCGCCGGGCTTCACGAGCGAGCCCGTTTCGACGGGCAGCTTCACGATCTGGCCGCCGGCCTTGGACTTCACCTCGACAATGGCGATGGGCTCCACGACGCCGGTGGCCTGCGCATCGATGACGATGTCTCGGCGCGCGACGGCGGCGGTCGAGACGGGGATGGCCTTCTGGTCCTTCGACGCGCACGCGGAGGCGAGAGCGAGCGTGGCGACGACAATGAGCTTGCGCACGGTGAGCGAGTTGGGGTGGATCATGGGAGGTCGCGGCCGACGAGCGCCTCGAGCTGTGCACGGGCTACGCGTACATCCTGGCGGGCCTGGATGAGCGCGGAGCGTGCGGCGTCGAGGGTGGACTGCGAGGTGAGCACATCGAGCAGGGTGGAGACACCCAGCGCGTAGCGCTGCTGCTGCACGCGGAGATCTTCCTTGGCGGCGGCGAGCGACGCCTGCTGGATGACGATGCGCTGCTGCGCGGTGCCGAGTGCGGCAAGCTGCTGCACGAGGGTCTGCCGCGCCGCGAGCCGCACGTCGCGCAGCGTCGCCTCGGAGAGGTCGGCTGTCACGCCGGCGCGTGTGAGCGCGTCCTCTCGCGTGAAGTTGTTGAACAGGTTGTACGAGAGTCGGAGGCCGAACGTGTTCGAGAAGGCAAGCGGATCGCCGTTCAATCCGTAGAACTGGTTGTTCGCCGTTCCGCCGCGGGAGAACGTCAGGTCGAGCGACGGGAGGTACGGCGTCTTCGCAGATTTCACGGCCGCTCGCGCGGACTCGACCTGGGCTTCTGACGCCCGCACCTGCGGTCCTTCGTCGAGCAGGCCGGTGAGGGCTGCCGAGTCCACCGGGGACAAGCCGCTGTCGAGCGTGTCGCTGGGCTGCGCGGTGACCAGTGTCTCGGAGCCGATAAGGCGTGTGAGCGCCGCACTGGCCACGCGCACGTTGTTGCGTGCGGTGATGAGCGCCAGTTGCGCGTTGCCAACGGTGATGACCGAGCGCAGCGAGTCGGAGAGCGTGACGACGCCCGCCCGGGTGCGCAGGATGGACGTCTTCAGCTGTTCCTGCGCCTGCTGGAGCTGCGCCTGCGCCGCGGACTCCGCCTCGCGTGCCGCGAGGATGGCGTAATACTGCACCTTCACCTGGAGCGCGATGTTGTACTTCTGGTTCACCTCGCTCGCCTCGGCGGCGCTGACGTCGTAGCGGGCGCGCTTCACCTCGTTCAGGCGACGTCCGCCATCGAACAGGTTGACGCTCGAATTCAGGCCGGTGCTGTAGTTCCATGGCTTCGTGGCGCGGCGCGGCGTGACGACGCCCGTGATGGGATCGAGCTGGTTTCCGGAGGTGTTGTTCTGGCTCAGTGAGATGCTCAGGCTGGGCAGCAGCGCGCCCCGTGCCGTGCGGACGGAGGACTGCGCATTGCGCACCTGACCACGCGCCTGAATGGCAGCCAGCGCGTTCTGCTCCGCGAGCGCCACCGCTTCGCGAAGGGGAATGGTGCGCGCGGCGAGCGCATCGGGAGACGCCTGTGCCACGAGGGCGGCAGGCATGACCAGCAGCGCGACGAAGGCGCGCGAGAAGGCAATCGAGGGCATCACTTGTGGCAGGAAGACTTGATACGCTTGCGCTCGGCGTCGCGTCGGACTTCATCGTCCTTGCGGCGCGCCTCGAGCCGCTGGCGCTGGTCGGGCGTGAGGATGACGTTGATCTGTGCGCGGCGCGCGGCCTTGATGGAATCGTAGGCAGCTTCGAGCGGCGAGTAGAGCGCATCGAGCTGGCAGTTCGACGCATCGAATACGGAGTCGAGCGCGGCGCGCTGCGGAGCCGCGAGCCCGAGGTCGTCGTACATGCGCTTGCGCCGCGACGCGATGGAGTTGTCCGTCTGGCGGAACATGCGATCGGCGGAGAAGCCGACGACCCCACCGACGAGGAGCGCGCCGAGCAGGAAGGCGAGCGCTTGTTGCTTGGGACGCTGCATCGCGTGGCCTATCGCGAAATGAGGAAGTGCACCGCCGCGTCCCCGTCGCCGACCGACGCGGCACGCGTGGAGGGCTCGATTGTGGAGGGAGCGGGAGAAATCACGCTGGCGTACGCACTGCTTACCTCCACCTGGCGAGAATGCGCGAGTGCCAGGCTGGCGGCGAGGATCAGGCCGGCCGCGGCAACGAGGCCCGGACGCGCCATCTCGGCCAGTTCGGCCCACCATGACAGGGACACTTCACCGCGCGCGACGTGGTCGAGGATGCGTGCCTCGAGGGCGTCCCAGTAGCCGTCGTCGGCCGGGGCAGCGTAGAGTGCGCGGAGGGCGGTGGTCAACTCGGCATCGCCCGAAGTCCAGCGGTCTGGCGTCATGATGTACTCCGTAGATTCTGCAGAAGCTTGCGCAACGCGGCGCGAGCATGATGAAGATCGGATCGAGCAGTGCCTTCGGGAATGCCGAGCGTTCGCCCGATTTCCCCGTGCGTGTAGCCTTCCACGTCGTGCATCACGATCACCGCGCGCTGGCGCGCCGTGAGGTGGGCAAGCGCACCCTGCAACCGCTCGCGCAACTCCCCCGATTCCGCCGGATCATGGAACGGCATCGGGACGGTTTCCGGCAACTCCTCCGCGACACGGACCTTGCGACGCCGAACGAGGTCGAGCGCGGCATTCGCCATGATGCGGTATAGCCACGCCCCGAACGGCTGGTCGGGACGAAACCGGTCCAGCGCGCGGTGCGCATGAAGGAACCCTTCCTGTACCGCGTCCTCCGCATCCTCGTGCGACAACACGATCGCACGCACGATGGCATACGCACGCCGCTGGTGGATCCGGACGAGCGCCGAAAAGGCGTCATCCGACCCCCGTTGCGCGGCGATCACGATCGCGCGCTCCGTCACGATGCCTTCAGCCGGCGAAGGCATGCAATACGGTGCAAACGGCGCGGTGGTGGCCAGCATTCCCGGAGCAGTTGAGTAACGTCATCCCTTCTACGGATGCGCGGTGCGGAGCGTTGGAGCGCCCATCATGGCGCTACCGCGACGCCGTCCAGGCCAAGGGCCGGGGCTGCGCGTTGCATGGCGGCAATGACGAACCCGATGTGCTCATCGAGATCCACGCCGAGCGCCTCCGCACCCTGGATGACGTCGTCGCGGCTGACGCCACGCGCGAACGCCTTGTCCTTCATTTTCTTGCGCACCGACCTCGTCTCCACTTCATGCACACTCCTGGTGGGGCGCACCAGGGCGGTGGCGGTGATGAGTCCCGTGAGCTCGTCCACGGCAAAGAGCGTCTTCGACATGAGCGACACGCGCGGCACGCCGGAGTACTGCGCGTGGCCGAGGATCGCGTCGAGGATGTCGTCGGGCCAGCCGAGGGCGCGGAGGATGCGCACGCCTTCGGCGGGATGTTCGGCGGTGGCGGAGTGCGCGTCGTTTGGAAAGCGCTCGTAATCGAAGTCGTGGATCAGGCCGGCGAGCCCCCAGCGCTCGACGTCCTCGCCATGGCGTTCGGCGTAGGCGCGCATGGCCGCCTCCACGGCGAGCATGTGCTTGCGGAGGGAATCGCTCGCGGTGTACTCGTGCACGAGGGCGAGCGCGGTGTCGCGGGAGGGAAGCATGGCGGGGAGGGGTCGTCGAAGGGAATTGCGGGACGAGCGGCCGCGGACGCACCATTGAGGATGCCGAGACGCAGGCCTGCCGTGAAGAATACAGACGTCGGGGTCGAAACGCTTGGTGGCGCGCCCCCGTTCCTGCGTGAAGTGGCGCGAAACCCGGGTGGTGACGAGCAGACGTTTCCGTTTTCGGTGCCCGTGATCCGCACGCTCGACACGCTGCCGTTGGCTGGAGCCGTCACGTTCTTCGTGGGGGAGAACGGGTCTGGCAAGTCCACGTTGCTCGAGGGCATCGCGCTGGCGGCGCGGTTGCCGGCGGTGGGTTCGGCCGACCTGGGTGATGATGCAACGCTGGGTGCACAGCGAGCGCTGGGACGCGCGCTCCGGCTGGTGTGGAACAGGCGCACCGCGAGAGGATTTTTTCTTCGCGCCGAGGATTTTTTCGGTTTCGCGAAGCGGATCTCGGCGATGCGCGCGGAATTCCACCAGCGGCTCGCCGACCTGGAGCTGGAGTACGCCGACCGATCGGCGTGGGCGAAGGCGCTGGCGATGGGTCCGGCGCGTGCGTCGCTGGCGGACATGGAAGCGCGGTACGGCGTGGACCTCGACGCCAACTCCCATGGCCAGAGCTTCCTGCGGCTCTTCCAGTCACGGTTCGTTCCGGGCGGCCTGTACCTGCTGGACGAGCCGGAGGCACCGCTCAGCCCCCAGAGCCAGCTGGCGCTGATGCTGATGATGGGCGACATGATCGCGCAGGATGCGCAGTTCATCATCGCCACGCACTCGCCGATCCTGCTGGCGTTCCCGGGGGCAACCATCTACAGCTTTGACCAGGTTCCGGCCGCGGCGGTACCCTACGAGGAACTGGAGCATGTGGTGCTGACGCGCGCATTCCTCGCGAATCCGGACCGCTACCTGCGCGCGTTGCGCGCCACTCCTGGTTCGGCGGACGGCGAGTGAGCGACTCGCGTCACGCGCCGCCGCCGGTGCCGCGGACCTACTTCGGGGCTTCCACCGCTGCGGGCTGTCCCGCTTCCTTCGCCTCACCGGCGTAGTGCGCGTTGGTGATGCGGACGATGGCGAACAGGATGACGAAAATGGCGATGCCGCCGAGGATGAGCCCCGTGAATCCCGCCGACTTGTCCGTCTGCTGGGAGTCGCTCATGCGACGCGGACCGTGGTCATGACATCGTCCTTCTTGATCTGCTTCATGGCATCCAGGCCGCCCGTGATCTTGCCGAATACGGTATGCACACCGTTGAGGTGGCGCGTGTTGTCCTCGGAGAGCACCATGAAGAACTGGCTGCCACCGGT
>JAYVNZ010000465.1:0-4176 GCA_043758185.1 Gemmatimonadaceae bacterium
ATGCCGCTCTTGAACCCACCGTCCAGTAGCGCAGCATTGAAGCGCCGACCGGCGCTACCGAACCTGCCGTCACTCCCCCTGGCCCGCGATGAGCGCACGTTGCGCATCGCGTTGGTCACGGAGTACTACTACCCCCACCTGGGGGGAGTGTGCGAGCACGTCCACTTCTTTGCCCGCGAAGCGCGCCGTCGCGGGCACCACGTGGACATCATCACCTCCAACCTCCCGGGCGCCGAGGCACAGGCGAACGTGATTCGGGTGGGGCGCAGCCAGTCGGTGTATGCCAACGGCTCCCAGGCCCGCATCACCATCGGGCTCGGGCTGCGGCGCGAAATGCGGAAGGTGCTCCGCGAGGGAAAGTATGACGTGGTGCACGTCCACTCCCCGCTCACCCCCGTACTGCCGATCCTGGCCATCGAGGAAGCCGACTGTCCCGTGGTGGGCACGTTCCATACGTATTTCGACAAGTCCATGGGCTATTGGCTCTTCAACCGGGCCTTCCAGAACCGGCTGGACATGCTGAGCGCCGCCATCTGCGTGTCGCACTCCACCACGGTCGCCCTCGAGCGCTACTTCAGCGCACCCTGGCAGATCATCCCGAATGGCATCGATACCGACGTGTTCCATCCGAGCGTGCCCGCGCCGCCCGCCATTCGGAAGGATGTGCCCTCCATCCTTTTTCTTGGCCGATTTGATCCGCGCAACGGACTAACCACGCTGATTGAGTCGTTCCGCAAGGTGAAGGGCCGCCGACGGAATGCACAGCTCGTGGTGGTAGGGGATGGTCCGCTCCGCGAGCACTACTACAAGCAGGCCAACGGGGACGCAGACATCACGTTCGTGGGTGCAATTCTCGAGGGCCGGCCCAGCTACTATGCGCACAGCTCCATCTATGCCTGCCCCACCACCAAGGCCTCCTTCGGCATCACGCTGCTCGAGTCCATGGCCTGCGAAACGCCGATTGTCTGTTCGGACATCCTCGGCTTCCAGGACGTGGTGGTGAACGGCCGGGAAGCCCTGATGACGCCGTGCAGCGACCGCGATGCGCTCGCCGATGCGCTCGTGCAGCTGCTCGACGACGAGGGCCTTCGCATCCAGCTCGGCACTACGGGTCGGTACGAGAGCATGAAGTACAGCTGGCCCCGGGTCACGTCGCAGGTGCTGGACGTGTATCACACCGTGATGGGACGCGTCGCGATCTCGCTATGATCGGCGCGGTCGCCGTCGGCCTGGCCGCCGCGGGATGCGCCGCCCACGGCACATGGCACCGCAACTCGTGGCTCTTCGGGCCCGTGATCAATCACCTGCCGGGGAGCGAGCAGGTGGCCAGCATTACCTTCGACGACGGGCCGAACCCCGTGGCGACACCACGAATCCTCGATGCGTTGAAGGCCCATGGCGTCCAGGCGACGTTCTTCGTGCTGGGACGCCACGCAGACCGGTGGCCGGACCTGGTGCGTCGGATGGCCGATGAAGGACACCAGATCGGCAATCACGGCTATTACCATCGCAAGCTCCACCGCCGCACACCGGCCTATGTGCGCGACGACCTCACGCGTGGCGTCGATGCCATCCAGCGAGCATGTGGCGTGACACCGCGCCATTTTCGCGCGCCGCACGGTTTTCGCAATCCCTGGGTCACGCCCATTGCCCGCTCACTCGGCGAGCGAACCGTGGGCTGGTCACTCGGGGTGTGGGACTCTGCGCGCCCGGGAACGGACGAGATCGTCACGCGCACGCTCGACGGAATGCGCGCGGGGTCTATCTTGCTTCTGCATGACGGCGACGGCTACGACGCCGAGGGAGATCGGATGCAAACCGCCGAGGCCCTGCCGCGCATCATCGACGGGCTTCGCGCGCGAGGCTTTCGCTTCGTGACGCTTCCCAACTGAACCGGACCCCGATGAATCAAAAGGTCTCGCACGCCCTTCGCATCGGGCTCACCCTGCTCATCATCGCGATGCTCGTCGTGTTCGCCACCAGGGTGAACTGGCACGACATCTGGGCCTCCATTCGCACGACGTCGCGATCCATGCTGCTTGCGGCCGCACTGGTGAACATTGCGTCCATCGCGGTCAAGGGCATTCGATGGTGGGTGTTCCTCCGCCCCATTGGAGCCAGGTCGCTTCCCCTGGCGCTGCGCGCCACCTTTGCGGGTGCGGGCCTCAACAACGTGCTGGTAGCCAATGGTGGTGAGGCCGCGCGCGTTGTCTTCGTGTCGCGCAGTGCGCACATCACCAGTGCGAAGGTCGTGGCCACCCTCGCGCTCGAGCGGTTGTTCGAGCTGGTCGGGTACGTCGTGCTGTTGTCGCTCGCGGCGAGCCTTCTCGACCTTCCGCCACAGCTGGAAAAGGCGAAGTACTTCGCCGTCCCACTGCTGGTCGTCATGGGTGCCCTGCTCGTGTGGCTGCTGCGCCGGCCCGACGTCATCGAGATCGTTGGCGGCCCCAAGCCCGCGACGTGGCAGGGTCGCCTCAAGCGGTACGGTGCGCGGTTTCTCGGGACCATCAGTACGGTGTCGAGCGGACCGCGTTTCATCTCGGCTCTTCTGCTCAGCGTCCTGGCGTGGGCGCTCCAGGTTGCGACCTACCAGATGACCGCGCGCGCGGCTCACTTTCCCATGACGACCGTGGCAACCATTGCCGCGCTCCTGCTGGTGAACCTGGGCTTCCTGTTCAGGCTCACCCCGGGCAACGTGGGCATCTTCCAGACGGCGTACGCGGCCGCCGCCGTGGGGTTCGGCCTCGACAGGAATCAGGCAATTGCCGTCGCACTGCTGATCCAGGCGCAGCAGATCCTGCCGGTCACCCTGCTCGGCGTCGCACTGGCGCCGGAGTTCATCTTCAAGGCACAGAAGCGGCGCGCGGCGGATGCACCGGGTGAGTTGCCCAGCACGTCGCGCGAGGCGCGCGCCACCGACACGCCAGGGGAACCGTCGGCCTGATTGTTGGTCGTCTTGAGCGAAGCGAAAGACCTGCTCTTCACGCATGACCAGGCAGGTCTCTCGCTTCGCCCAGTACGACACAATCACGCGCCGCTGATGGCCGGATCGTGGGTGGAGTACGTGTTCGCGCCGCGCACTGGTTCGCCCACGTCGTGCACGCGCATGACCAGCAGGCTTGCCGCAAGCAGGCAGAGCCCACCCAGCATCACGAAGTAGACAGGCGCATTGGGGTTGCCCTCGCCGAACAGCAGGCGGGAGAGCGGCCCGAAAAACAGTGACGCGACGATCTCGGGGATCACGATGAAGAAGTTGAACACGCCCATGTAGACCCCCATGCGGCCCGGCGGCAGCGCGTTCGACAGGATGGCGTACGGCATGGAGAGGATCGACGCCCACGCGATTCCGACGCCGACCATGGAGAGCAGCAGCAGGTACTTGTCGTGAATCATGTAGACCGACAGCAGCCCGGCGGCCCCGCATGCGAGTGCCACCGCGTGCACGAACTTCCGGCTGGTGCGTGCAGCGAGCTTCGGCAGGGCCAGTGCCACGATGAAGCAGGTGATGGAGTAAAAGGCGAAGGTGAAGCCGCCCCACTCGACGCCCTGCGTGTACAGCTCGGACCTTGGGTCGGTCGCGCCGAAGACGTGGCGTGCAGTCGCCGGCACGAAGAACAGCCACATGCAGAACAGGCCAAGCCAGGTGAGCAGCTGCACCATGCCGAGTTGCCGCATGGTGGCAGGCATGTCACGAATGGACTCGCCGATCTCGTGAAGCAGCACGCGAATGCCCTGCCCTTCCTTGCGCGCGCGTTCGAATGCCGCCATGTCCTCGGGCGGGAACTCGGACGTGGTGACGACCGTCCACAGCACCGCGAGCAGGAACACCACGGCGCCGAACTGGAAGGAATACTTGACGGTGAGCGGAATCCCGCTGGCCGTGTTGCCGGACACGCCCATGGTTCGCAGGAGCAGGGGCATCGCATTCGCGAGACTTGCGCCGATGCCGATGAACAGCGACTGCACCACGAAGCCGGTGGTGCGCTGCGAGGCGTCGAGCTTGTCCGCCACGAACGCCCGGAATGGCTCCATCGAGATGTTGATCGATGCATCCAGGATCCAGAGCAGCGTGGCCGCCATCCAGAGGCTGCTCGACGTCGGCATGAAGAACAGCGCAACAGAGGCAAGCACGGCACCGGTGAGGAAATACGGGCGTCGCCGCCCGAGCCGACCCCA
>JAYVNZ010000466.1:0-4795 GCA_043758185.1 Gemmatimonadaceae bacterium
CAATGTGGCCTCAAGGGATTCCATGTCGGCGACGCGCAGATCTCCTTCATGCACGCCAACATCATGGTCAATCTCGGAAATGCCACCAGCGCGGATGTCATTGGCCTCATCCGCCACGCACAGGCCGCCGTGAAGGGCCGGTTCGGCCATGAACTGGAACCCGAAATCAACTTCGTGGGCGAATTCTAGCGCCGGTCAGGACGGGATTACGGGCTTACGGTCGTCGGGCGGAACGAAATTCGACAGGAAGAGACGTTCATTCGCCGTGAGGCTCCCGATCCCGCTCGCGCTGATCTTGTCGAGGATTCGGTTCACTTCATCCTTGTTCACGGAGTGAACCGAGGCGCGATCCACCTGCTTCCAGTTGCCGATCATCGCATCCGCGGCGGCGGGGACCGCGGTTGCCACGCGCTTGAAGCGGCGTGCACCGCTTTGCCGCTCGAGGAAGAGCAGGTAGAAAAAGGCGCCGATGAATCCGCCCAGGTGGGCAAAGTGCGCAACTCCGCCGCCGCCGGTGAACCCCCCGAATAGCGCCATGAGCGTCGAGATGCCCACGAGCCACCGCGCTTCGACCGGGATGATCCCCCAGATATAGATCTGGTCCCGGGGCCAGAATCGCGCGAACGCCAGCATGACGCCAAACACACCCGCCGACGCACCGATGACGGGACTGCCGCGCTCGAAGACCAGCGAGAGCACCGCGCCGGAAATTCCACCAATGAAATACAGCGCGAAGAAGCGTTCCGGCCCAAGGCGCTGCTCCACGCGTGATCCGAAAAAGTACAGCGCGAGCATGTTGAACAGAATGTGCGAAATACTGCCATGGACGAACATGTACGTGACCACCGTCCACGGTCGGGCCAGGATCTCCGGCGGATAAAACGCGAGTGCCGCGGTCAGTCCCGGCACCGTCTGCTGGAGGAAGTACATCACCACGTTGGCGATCAATAGACGCAGGACCCACGGGGTCACGGGCAGTTCTCCTTACTTCGGTGCGGTGGCCGCGCGCTCGAGCCCTTCGAGCGACGCTGTTTCCTTCTCCCATGACGCCAGCGCGCGATCCAGCCGGATGCGCACCTTGTCCAGTTCGGCGCCGAGCTTCTGGGCCTGTTGTACCCCGGTGGCGCGCGTATAGAGCCCGGGATCATCGAGCGTGCTCGTGATGCGGGACACCTCAGCCTCGAGTCCGGCCACCTCGCGTTCCGCCGTGTCTGCCCGCTCGCGTGCAGCCTTGAGCGCTTTCCGGGGGTCCTCGTGATTGGGTCGTGCTTCACGATGTGCGGTGCGCTTCTTCTCGTTCACGCGACGAAGCGCCACTTCTTCCGAGGCGCGCACCGATGCCGCATGCGCACGCTCTTCACTGACCACTTCCCATTCGGCAAAGCTTCCGTCGAATTCCGTGATGTGCCGGTCATGCAGCACCCACACCTTCGATGCCAGTGCGCGGAGTAGTGCGCGATCGTGACTCACGAGGATGACCGTTCCCTCGTAGCCTTCAATGGCATCCTCCAGGACTTCGATGGTCTCGACATCCAGATGATTCGTCGGCTCGTCGAGCACCAGCAGGTTGGCCTGCGAGAGCATGAGCATCGCGAGCGCCACGCGCGCGCGCTCACCACCGGACAGGGTCGCGGCCTTGCGTTGCACCTCATCGCCGGAAAAACCGAATCGGCCCAGGTGCCCCTGGATCATCCGGCGCTCCCATTGCGGACGCATCTCCTCGATGGCCTGGTAGAGCGTCTTGTCGAGCGGCACCTGCCCCAGGTTCTGGTCGTAGTACGCGACCCGGATGGAGTTGCCGACCTTCAACTCGCCGGCCTCCGGCTCGCGCTCGCCTACCAGCGTCTTGAGTAGCGTGGACTTGCCCGAACCATTGGGCCCCAGGATGCCGAGCCGGTCCCCTCGCATGATTCGCCCGCTGAACCGGTCG
This sequence comes from Gemmatimonadaceae bacterium, assembly GCA_043758185.1. Taxonomy (GTDB): domain Bacteria; phylum Gemmatimonadota; class Gemmatimonadetes; order Gemmatimonadales; family Gemmatimonadaceae; genus AG11. The sequence continues at coordinate 1,931 of JAYVNZ010000466.1, forward strand.
ATCAGCGTGCGCTCCGGCACGGTGATCGTCACGGCATCTGCCACCGCGACCTGGTCTCCGCCACGCTCGGCGATATCGAGCCGGAGCGCCATCACGCCATCCTCGCCTACGGGCGAACTCAATCGTGGAAGGCGGCCAAGGAGCTTCCGGCGTCCCTTGGCCTGCCTGGTATTCTGGCCGGCCAGGTTGCGTGCGATGTAATCCACCTGGGCCGCAATCACTTTCTGTTGCTTGTCAAACGCCCGTTGCTGCGACAGGCGACGCTCTTCTCGCTGGGCGATGAAGGCCTCGTAGCCCCCAGTGTACGGAGTGGCGGTGCCGCCCTCGAAGTGCAGCACGTGGTCCACCACGGCAGCGAGAAACGCCCGATCGTGGCTCACCAGGACGACCGTCCGCTCCGTTTCCCGCAGGTACTGCTCGAGCCAGCTCGTTGTTTCCAGGTCGAGATGATTTGTTGGCTCGTCCAGCAGCAGGATGTCCGACGGCGCCACCAGCTGACGGGCCAGGCCCACCCGGCCGCGTTCTCCGCCACTCAGCTGCATCAAGCCCTGCGTCCGCGCGGTTGCTGCATCGAAGCCGAGACCCTGAAGCACGGCGTCGACCCGCGGTGCGATCGTGTACCCGCCTTCGCGCTCGAAGCGTTCGAGATCGTGCCCGTACCGCGACATCGCCGCATCGTCGCTCACGTCCGCGAGGGAGTGGGCCTGAAGCGCGAGTGACTGTTCCAGCGCAAGCAGGTCGGCAAACGGTCCAGCCGCCGCCTCCCACACCGTCGAGGCCGAGCCGAAGTCCCGGTGCTGGCCGAGCAGCGAAAGCGTCAGCCCGGTTTGACGTGCGACTGTTCCTTTCGAGGGCGCGAGATCTCCCGTGATCAGCCGGAACAGGGTCGTCTTGCCTGTCCCGTTGCGTCCCACCACTCCCCAGCGTTCACCCGCGGCGATCGTCACGGTGACATCCGTGAACAGCGTCGTCGCACCAAACTCCACGCCCACCGCACCGATTGCAACCTGAGTCATCGGCGGGTTGCTTTTCGAGCATATCGGACCTTCACGTTGCCAGCCAGCTTTTCCACGTCGTCTCCGCTACGCCAATCGTCAGCGCATTACCGTGCCGCACTAGCGGCATTCGTAGAATGAAGGGTTCGTCCACCAGGATCTGGAGCCAGCGATCGTCACCATAGTGTGCGGTCCGCATTCCCAATTCGTCGAACCGCTTCGACGTGCTGTCCACCAGCGCCGAGACACCGAACTTCTGGGCGAAGCGGGCGAGTTCTCCACGCGATGCCGCTCGCTCCTGCAAATCCACGAAGTGCGTTTTCACGCGGCGTTCTGCAAAGAACCGAAGGGCCTTCCGGGTCTCTGGGTTTTTCCTGATCCCGAAAATCTGGACGTCCATGCGTGCCGTGTCGATATAATGAGACGGCGCGGGCGGTCCGCGTCGTGCCGTCCGCTCTTTTCATCTCCGTGACCCACTCCAGCGAACTTACCTATACCCCCGCGTGGTGGGTACCGGGCGCTCACCTGCAGACCGTGTGGGCCAGGCTGTTTCGGCGCCGCTCGCGGGTGCCGCTGCGCACGGAGCAGTGGACTACTCCGGACGATGACGTGCTGCAAATCCATCGGCTGGCGTCGCGTGACGGCGGGGGCTCACTGGTACCACGACTGCTGCTCCTCCATGGCCTGGAGGGGACAATTCGTTCCAGCTACTTGCAGGGAATCCTTGCACTGGCCCGCACGCGGGGATGGGCCGCCGATGTCCTTCTTTTCCGCGGGTGCGGAGATGCCATCAACAGGCAGCGACGTCTCTATCATTCAGGGGAAACGTCCGACCTCGGCTTTGTCGTGGATCGCCTCACTCGGGAGACCCCTGGCCAGCCGATTGTACTCGCCGGATTTTCGCTGGGGGGAAACGTGTTGCTCAAGTGGCTTGGGGAGCGTGGGACACACCTCCCTCCGGAGGTTCGTGCCGCCGGCGCCGTCTCTGTGCCCTTCGACCTGGAGCGTGGTGCACGGCATATCGAGTGCGGCGTGTCCCGCATGTACACACGATTTTTTCTGCGTACGCTCAAGCGAAAGGCACGAGCCAAGCTCGAGCAGTTTCCAGGGGCCTTCGACCTCGTCGCCCTGAACCGGGCAGCCAACCTCTACGACTTCGACAATGCAGTGACGGCACCACTGCACGGCTTCGCCGATGCCCACGATTATTATCGTCAATCCAGTTCCCTGCAGTACCTCCAGGCGGTTCGCGTGCCGACCCTCCTGCTCAGTGCGCGCAACGATCCGTTCCTGCCAGCGGAGGTACTACACCAGGTGCTGCACGAAGCCGCCAGCAATGAACTTCTCCATCCCGAGATCTGGCCACGCGGGGGCCACGTCGGGTTTGTAAGCGGAACAACGCCGTTCGGGACGCATTATTATGCTGAGGAGCGCGTCATGGACTTCCTCGCTGCCAAACTCGCGGAATGAGTTCGGCTTCCCACTCTCTTCTCCCGCCAGACACCATCAGTGCCGATCGTGTTTCTCGCAGCGTTCATCGGTGGTGTACTGCTTGCCGTCCGGCTCATGTTTTACGGGGCGGAGCGCCGCCCGCGTCACTCTACTGACACGCTGCCCCTGCGCCGGTGGGAGCCCGCCATCATCAGCTTCCTCGTTGTCTTCGGCGTCGCGGGTTATGTCGTCACGCGCAACAACCGACTGTCCGCAAGCACGGGTGGTTTTACTGCTGCCGCGGTGGGTGTCATTTGTGCGGTGATCCTGACACGGCTCGCGATTGCCGCTGCCCGATTTCAGCCGGAGCATGACCCCGACGACGTTCGCTTTCTCCTGCAGGGCAGGGTCGGCGTCGTCACGGCGCCCATCCCCTGCG
>JAYVNZ010000467.1:0-12238 GCA_043758185.1 Gemmatimonadaceae bacterium
GTGCGATCGCTGAGCGCGCCGATGATGGGCTGCACAAGCAATCCGGTGACGGGGGCGGCGAGCCACAGCAGGGGCACCTGGTCAGGCCGGGCGCCCAGCTTCTCGTAGACGGCCGACATGTTCGCCAGCTGCAGTCCCCAGCCGAACTGAATGCCAAGGAACCCGAAGCTCATGTTGAACAGTCCGGCGGGACTGAGGCGCGGCTTCTGCGTCATGATCTCGTTGGGGATGGAGTAGGATGCACGAATTGACGGCTGCCGCTTGCCCGCCGCCTAGCGTGCAGGACGCGCGCGAACGAGCACACGATAGCCGTGTGCGGGAATGTCGAGACGGCCCGCCGCCTGGAGCGCCACGGGAGCCCGGGAAAACCAGTCGGAATACGCGCCCGGGTGGTCCAGCCCCTGGTATGCAACCGTGGCCGCCGCATCACCGAAGTTCACCGCCACCAGCACCTCGCTGTCACCGCGCAGTCGCGTGAAGGCATACACACGGCTGCCCCCATCCGTGCGCAGGGTGGACTGGTCGCCGCCCCACGCGCCGTTCCACAGCGCCGGCTGCGCGTGCTTGAGGTTGAACACCGACTGGTAGAACGCGGTGAGCGATGGGCCTTTCCAGTCCACCGTGTCCTTCTCGAAGAAGCGCAGGCGCTTGTTCAGGCTCACTTCCTGGCCCGTATACAGCAGCGGGAACGATCCGCGGAGTGTGGCCGCCAGGACGTACGCCGGCAGGTGATTGGACGCCATGCGCTCGAACTCCGTGCCGTTCCAGCTGTTCTCGTCGTGGTTTGTGGTGAACGTCAGGTGAAAGTCGGCGGTGCGATATGCGCGCTTCTGCCGCTGTACATACCCATCGAGCTCCGACGTGGGCTTCTTGCCCTGTGCGAGATCGTTCAACAAGTGGTGGAGCTCCCAGCCATACGTCATGTCGAACGCCTCACCCAGGCCTGGCGACTCCGCCTCCGCGAGCATGAAGATGTCCGGCTTCACGGCCGCCAGCGTCTTGCGCGCCGCTACCCAGAAATCGAGCGGAACGCCGGATGCGTAGTCGCAGCGAAAGCCATCCACGCCCATGTTGTCGAGCCACCATTTCATGTCGCCAATCATGGCCCGCCGCATGTCCTGGTTGTCGTAGTTGAGCTGTGCCACGTCGGTCCAGTCGTTTTCCACTCCGGACTCGCTCACCGCGCTGGAGATCGATCCATCAGCGCGGTGCACGTACCAGTCGGGGTGCGGCTTGATCCAGACGTGATCGAAGGAGGTGTGATTGGGCACCCAGTCGATCATGACTTTCAGCCCCAGCCGATGTGCATCGGCCACGACCGCCTTGAAGTCCGCCGCGGCGCCGAATTCCGGGTTGATCGACCTGTAGTCGGCAATGGAGTAGTAGCTGCCGAGCCCTCCCTTTCGGTTCAGCGTGCCAATGCGCTGGACGGGCATGAACCAGATGATGTCGGCACCCAGCTGCCTGATGCGCGGCAGGTGCGGTCGCAGGGCCTGTAGCGTGCCCTCCGGGGTATACTGGCGGACGTTCACCTCGTACATCACGGCCTTGCGCGTCCACGCCGGGGGCGTGCGGTCTGCCTGGGCCAGCCCGGCGTCCGGGTGCAGGAGGCCCAGCAGACTCAGGGCGACGAGGTATCGGGGAGCAAGGCGCATGGGTCCCTGGGAAGTCTGCGGTCCGCGCGGATGCGGGCTCGCGTTCGGTTGCGGTTCGCAAAGGTTCGTGCAAAACTTGTGTCGCAATTGTAACGTACTGGGACAAAGTCGCAACCGCCTCGCCTGCGCAGAGTACCCTGTGCGCAGCCCAGCCTTGCCGGCCGCGCCCTCTGCGAGCCGCAGGACAATCGTTTGCGAAACAATTGCGACCCCCGCACCACCGGATGACACATGGCAGGAACCCGTATCACGCTCAAGGACATTGCCAAGACCGTCGGCCTCTCCATGGCCACGGTTTCGCGCGCACTGGCGGACCATCCGGACATCAGCCGCGAGACCAAGGAGCGCGTGCGCGAGGTGGCGCAGGCGATGAGCTACATCCCGAACTACCGCGCCCGGTACCTCCGCGCCAAGCACTCGAGACTGATCGCGCTGATCGTGCCGGAAATGAACATGTTCTTCATGCCCTCCATGATCACGGGCATCAACCGCGTGGTCCAGCAGAACGACTACTCGCTCATCGTGTTCCAGTCCGATAACTCCATCGTGCAGGAGCGCCGCCTGGTGGAGTACTGCACGCAGCTCTCTGCAGACGGCGTGCTCCTCGTGCTGTCGTCGGAAACGGCGGACCTCCAGCACCTCGATATCCTCCACGACTGCAGCATCCCGGTGGTGCTCCTGGACAAGACCATCGAGACCGTCAAGCACACGACCATCACCATCGACGACCAGGACGCGGGGCGCGAGGCGGCGTGCTACCTGTTCGAGCACGGCCACACGAAGTGCCTGGGCATCTTCAGCGACCAGCGACAGCGCATCAGCACCCTCAGGCTCAAGGGATTCCAGCGCGCGCATGCCGAGATGGGCATCCCCCTTGCGGACACGCAGATTCTCCGTGTCGCGATGATTGACGAACTGGAGGAACAGCTCGACCGCGCCTTCGCGGCGCACCCCGACCTCTCCGCCATCTTCACGATGACCGATGAGTTGCTCGTGCACACGCACCACCTGCTCTCCCGCCGTGGCACCCGCATCCCGGAGGACGTGTCGCTCATGGCCATCAGCGACGGCCAGGCGCCCGCCTTCCTGCATCCCAATGTCACGCACCTGCGGCACTCGGGCGTCGAGCTCGGAGAGCGAACCGCCCACATCCTCATCGGCATGATCGAGCACAACTCCGACGCGATGATGGATGTCCGCATTCGTACCACGCTCGTGGAGATGGGATCCGTGGCCACGCGCACCGTCCCCGCCAAGCGCCGCGCCAAACGCTGACCTTCAAACGATTCTCATGAGCCTCCTCGCCCTCGCGCTCTGCGCGCAACTCTCGGCTCCGGTGTCGACCATGCCAGTGCTCTTCTTTCCCGAGCGCGGCCTGGACGACAGCGCCGCCTACCAGGGCTACCAGACGCGCCTGTATCGCGACGCCGCCGGCAACACCGTGCAGGTCTACCTCGACGCGCGCGCCAACCGGGTGGTGCACCTGTGGGCCGATGCCGAGGACGAAAGCTTCGGCTTCACGGCCCGCGGCGGTGGGGGGAAGGCCGCCGCACTCCAGTGGAATGGTGCATCAGCCCTCGTGTCACGCACCGCGCGCACACGCACCCTGGAGCATGCGCTCGTGGCAGCGGACGCACGCATCGACATCGGCTGGTTCCTGCTGGGATCCATGCGGGTGGAGCGCGACCTCCAGTACGCCGAACGCCAGCGGGCGCCGTTCGCGGATGCGCCCTATGCGCTGCCGGAGATCGAGCGCCTGCTCTCCGCCCTCGCGTCACTCGATCCCGCGGAGCGACAGGCACAGCTGGCACTGCTGCACGCGAGCAGCGTGGACGCGTTGCGCGCTCGAGTGCGGCCCCTTGTCACGTCGCGCACGACGCAAGGCGTATCCGTCGTGCGCGTCGCGCAGAGCGCGCTCGACGGTGCTGATACCCTCGTGCTCGAGATACGGACCGATCCACGCCTGGTGGGCAGTAGCGTTGCAGGCGACTCGGTGACGCTGCGTGCGATGACCGGTGCGCGCATTCCCTTCACCGTCCGCATCACGACAAGCGGCACAGCGCTGACGCCGCTCCGGCGCGCCCAGATCTTCACTCCGGCGTTCCTGGCGTTCCTCGACGCGGATCGATCCCGGCGCGGGCACGGAGGCTCCGTCGATCCCCTGCGCGCCAGGCGTCTCGAACGGCAGGTGCGTGGACTGGAGCTGCTGTCGTCGCACGAGAAGTTGATGGCCGGATTGCCCACCTACGCCACGTACTTCGGTCGCGACATGCTGATGACGGCGCTCATGATGCGGCCCGTCTGGCGAACCGACATGTCGGAGTTCGTCATCGCCAGTGCGCTGCGGAAGCTGTCACCCTCCGGGCAGGTGAGCCATGAGGAGGCACTGGGCGGACAGGCCGTGCGCGAGGCCGCGAGTGAGTATGCGGCGCTGATCGCCACCGCGGCGCAACAAACGGGCGCGGGAAATCGCAGCAGCGCGGACACCGCGATGGCTCGTGCGCGAGACGTGCTCCGCCACCTGCGTCGCGTTCGCGAGAACTACCACATGATCGACGCGGACTTCCAGTTTCCCATCGTTGTCGCGCGCTGGATCACGGACAGCACGGTGAGCGCGGCGCGGAAGCGGGCCTTCCTGCTGGACCGCACGGACAACGGTGAGCCGCGCGTCAATCGGTTGCTGCGGGAACTCGCGCTCGTGGCACGTGTCACCGCTCCGTATGCCGCGCACCCGATCGCGGCGAACTTCATCTCGTTCGCGCCGCGCGACTCAGGCCGCTGGGCATCACAGAGCTGGCGTGACAGCAACGTGGGATACGCCGGCGGACGCTACGCGATGGACGTGAACGCCATCTGGGCGCCACACGCGCTCGAGTCGATTGGGCGCATTGTAGGTGCGCTGCGCACGATGGGCCTTTCCCCGGACTCCCTCGCGCGCGCGCAGGCGGACATCGGCGCCGACACGCCGCTGGGACGGTACCTGCGAGATCCCTCTCGCCTGCAGTATGCGACAGCCACCTGGCAGGATGCCGCGCGGGCGTTCGTGGTGCGACTGACTCCCGCCGAAGTGCGGGCGCGCACGTCCGCTCGGCTGGCTGCCATGTCGCCGGAGCAACGCGCGTACTGGACACAGGTGCGCGCCGCCACGCATGCCGACGACGACTCGCTCACCTTCCTCGCGCTGTCTCTCGACAGCGACGGGAACCCGAGTCGCGTCGCCAACAGCGATCCTGCCACGCGCCTGTTCCTGGGCGATTACGAAGGCGCGCGGCCGAGCCCCGATGCACGCACGCGCGCAGCCGTGCTCCGCGATGTGCAGTTGTTCGCTCGACCGTACCCCGTTGGACTGCTCGTTCCGGGGGTAGGACCTGCCGTCGCGAACGACGCCTATGCGTCGACAGCCGTCTGGCAGGACTTCGACCGCGACCGGTACCACGGCCCCCGCGTGATCTGGGGACGGGAGAACAACCTCTACCTCATTGGCACCATGGCGCGGATGCAGGATGCGAGCGCCGCCGCGGCGCACGACCCTGCGGTCGCAGAGTACCTGTACACGCTACGCGGCGCGCTGGAAGCCGTGCGAACTGCCGTGGATGCATCCGGGTTCCACAGTGAACTCTGGAGTTACGAGGTCAAGGACGGCCGCGTCGTGCCGATCCGTTACGGCTCGGGCTCCGACGTGCAGCTCTGGAGCACCACGGATCTCGTGGTGCAGTTCGAACTGTCTCGCCTGGCGAAATAGCGTCCGACGAATGGATAGGAAGTTGTCACCTAGGCGTGCGGCGCCCACGCCGGCTCGCCGGCCGTGTAGGGCAGGCACGGATCAAAGCGTCCCGGCGACTCGACGTAGCGCAAGACCTTGGTGTACCCGATTTCCGACGTGAAGAAGCCGAGCAGCGCGAGCTCCTTCATCATGCGAAAGAAGTGCGGCGGCGAGTCTGCCGACACGGCAACCGCGCCGCTGGCCTCTCCTCCAATCGCGTTCTCCTTGCGCTGGTCGGGCAGGTGTGCGTCGGCCGAGGGTGCGCCAGTCTCCGTGGAGATCGGCGCAAGGCCCTTCTTCTTGCGACTGGCTGCGTCCACCTGGTCCATGTAGCCCTTCTGCTCGCGATCGAACGCCGTGAGCACGGCGAGCCGCTGCGCGGGCGTCGCGGCCATGAAGCCAAGGTTGTTCGCCTTCTTGCTCGCCGCGTCCACGGTGCGCATCCCTTCGCGGAAGATCGTCTGCTGCTTCGCGTCGTAGCTGTCCGTGACCATCAGTGCCATGAATGCGCCCGTCTTCGCGGCCTTGGCACCCGGCGTCTTCGTTGCCGGCAGGATGGTTTCCGCGATTTCGTCGAGATAGGCGATGTCTTCCGAAGTGAACTTTCCCGGCGCCTCGCCGTTGGCGGGGCCCTTGGCCTGCTCGCATGCGGTGAGGAGACCGCTCCCACCCACGAAGGCCACGCCGCCCAGCAACGCACTCACGCGCCGGATGGCCTCACGCCGGTTGATCAGCCGGATCTGCTCGATGTCCAATGTCATGTCAGGCTCCGGTCAGAGGTTGCGTCGCTTGAGTTCGTTCACCGCAAAATCCGCGGCGCGGGCCGTGAGTGCCATGTACGTCAGGGACGGATTCACGCACGCCGCGGATGTCATGCATGAGCCATCCGTGACGAACACGTTCGGCGCATCCCACACCTGGTTGTGCGAGTTGAGCACGGACGTTTTTGGATCGCGCCCCATGCGCGCCGTTCCCATTTCATGGATGCCCATGCCGGGGAAGTATTCGTTGTCGTAGGTCTTCACCTTCTTCACGCCGGTCTGCTCGAGCATATCCGCCATGTCGGCGATCATGTCCTTGCGCATCAGGCGCTCGTTCTCGCCGGTCGCGCAGTCGATCTTCAGCACCGGCAGCCCCCACTTGTCCTTCTTCGTCTCGTCGAGCGAGATCATGTTTGCATGATTCGGCAGCATCTCGCCGAATGCCGTGGCGCCGATGGTCCACGCGCCTGGCAGCGTCATCTCGTCCTTGAACTCGGCGCCCACCCCCAGCTCCTTCACGGCCCGTGACCAGCCGTCACGCGACGCGCTGCCCTGGTAGCCGAAGCCCCGCAGGTAGTCGCGCTTGTCACCGAAGAGGTTGCGATAGCGCGGAATGTAGAAGCCCGTGGGGCGGCGACCGTAGTACGTCTTGTCCTCCAGCCCTTCCAGTGTGCCCTCTGCGCCACAGCGGAAGTGATGGTCCATCAGGTTGTGTCCCAACTCGCCGGAACTGCTGCCCAGACCACCAGGCCACACGTCCGTCGCGGAGCGCATCAGCAACCAGGTGGAGTTCAGCGTCGATGCGCACAGGAAGATCACGTTGGCCGAATAGTCCGTGGTCTGGTCCGTGACGGCATCGTGCACGCGGACACCGGTCGCGCGCTTCTTGTCCTTGTCGTAGATGACTTCAGTGACGATCTGCCACGGCTTGAGCGTGAGCTTCCCGGTCTTGGCGGCCGCGGGCAGGGTGGACGACTGCGAGCTGAAATACGCGCCGTACGGACAGCCCAGCCAGCACGCGTTCCGGTACTGGCACGCGTTGCGGCCCTCGAGCTGCTTGGTGGCGTTCGCGGTGCGACCTGGAATGAGGTGGCGCGTGCCGTTGAATGCCTTCTTCAGCTTGCCCGCGACCATCTCCTCGCCGCAGTTGAGCGGCATGGCGGGCTGGTACTGGCCGTCCGGCAGCTGTGGGAGCCCGTCGCGCGACCCGGAGATACCAGCGTGCTTCTCGACGTGATCGTACCACGGCGCGATGTCCGCATACCGGATGGGCCAGTCCACGCCCACGCCCTCCTTGGCATTGGCAGCGAAGTCGAAGTCGCTGTGACGATAGCTCTGCCGTCCCCACGTGAGCGACCGCCCTCCCACCTGATAGCCTCGATACCAGTCGAACCGCTTGACTTCGGTGTACGGCGATTCCTTGTCGTTCACCCAGAAGGAGAGGTTCTTCTCGTTGAGCGGGTAGTCCCGCTTGAGCACCTGGTATTCCTCTTCCATGGCCTTCGTGCGGCCGCCGCGGTGCAGGTACTCCCAGGGCGCCTTGGTGGCGCTCACGTAGTCCTTGATGTGTTCGACGTTCCGACCGCGCTCGAGCATGAGGACGCGAAGCCCCTTTTCCGTGAGCTCCTTGGCTGCCCAGCCGCCCGAAATGCCGGATCCCACCACGATCGCGTCGTAGGTTGCAGACTGCACCAGTACCCTCCTTGGACGTTGCGCAGGTCGGAAGTCGGCCCACCGTAGCGCGAATATGTCGCGCTGCCGGGCAAATCGCGAGTGGACCAGCGCCCCTAATTCCCAGGCGCACGCATGCACCCAGCCCCACCGCCGCAGACAACCAGAACTGCTTGTTCTTGTGGATGGCGATACCCCGAGGGTATCGTGAAATACGCACGTCAGGCCCTCAGCCGCCGGAGACTCAACACGTGGAACTGCGGCACCTTCGCTATTTCGTGGCGGTTGCGGAAGAACTGCACTTTGGCCGGGCCGCAGCGCGGCTCAACATCGCGCAGCCTCCGTTGAGCCGCCAGATTCGCGATCTCGAACGGGAAATCGGCGTCGTGCTGTTCGAGCGCACGACACGCGGTGCCGAACTCACGGCCGCGGGCTCGGCGTTTCTCTCCGAGGCACGACTCACGCTGGCACAGGCCGAACGCGCGCAACGCACCGCGCAGCGCGCGGCACTCGGAGAAACCGGGCGCCTCCGCGTGGGCTTCGTGGAGGCCGCCACACACTCCGGCGTGTTACCGAGCGTGCTGAGCTTCTTCCGCATGCACCTGCCGAGTATCGGCTTGTCGCTGTTCGAGATGGATGCGCTGCAGCAATCCGACGCGCTGCGTGATGGACGCGTTGACGTTGGCCTGCTTCACAGTCCGCCACTCGACGCCGACCGATGGTTGCGCGTGGAGCACGTGCATACGGATCCCATGATCCTGGCAGTCCCGGATACGCATCGCCTGGCCGGCCGGGCGCGCTTTATCCTCGCAGACCTGGCAGCAGAATCCTTCGTGCTCTTTCCCCGCAGCGGCGCGCCTGACATCTATGACGGTATCATCGCCCGCTGTCGTGCCGCTGGCTTCAGCCCACGCGTGGTGCAGGAGGCGGCGGGTTGGCACACGCTCGTGAGCCTCGTGGGCGCTGGCGTCGGTGTCGCGTTCATTCCCCGCTCGCTACGGCGGTTCAAGCAGGAAGGCGTAGCCTACCGCACGGTGCAGGGCCTGGAGGTGAACGTGGACCTTTCCGCGGTGTGGCGACGCGGCGATCGCTCGCCGGTGCGCGAGCGCTTCGTCACGACACTACGCGCCGTGGGAAAAACACGGCCGAAGGCCGCGGCGCCCTGACTGCGCACCACGTTGCTGGACCATGCGCGGCGATCCACGTCCTCTCGTCCTCGCGCGGCGCTCAGCGCACCGGGCCCAGGTAGTGATCATACCACGCCAGTGTCTCCTTGATCAACTGCGTGCGTGGCACGTCGTGGCCACCTTCGTAGACGATGTAGCGCTTGTCGGTCGGCGGCGTACCGAGGAACCGGAAGAACGGTTCCTGGGCCGTCTCCCTCGGGAAGAAGAAGTCATACTTCCCATTCAGCATGATCACGGGGATGCGGATGCGCGGGAGGTAGTTGACGGGGTCGACCTCATCGCGGCCGCGCTCCATGGTCAAGCCAGCAACGAACAGCACGGCCGTCTTGAGTCGTGGCTCGATTGCCGGTATGATGCCGCCCCAGTAACCGCCCCAGCTGACGCCGAAGTACGCAAACTTCGCAGTGTCGATGTCGGCGCGCGTGCTCAGGTAGTCCACCGTGCGCTTGTAGTCCTTTCCCCACATCACCGCGTGGTCCCGATAGAAGATGGACGGATTGGGAATGTCCGTATTGACACTGTCACCACGCTCGTAGGTGCTCTTGTAGATGGGAAGGACGAACGCGCGGCCCGCTCGCACGAGGAAGCTTGCGACGCGGTCCTCGCGCGACGTGGCGCTCGATCGCTGGAAGATGACGTTCGAGCCAGGGAAGTAGACCACCGTCTGGAACGGTGCCCTGGCCCGTTTCGGCAGGTAGAGCCACGCGGACATCCGCTCGCCGCCATAGGCCGCAGTGAAGCTCACCCTCTCGAGAATCCAGTCTTCGGCGGTGGTATCGCGTACTTCGACCTTCGCATCGAGGGCGATCGGGTCGTAGTCGAATTGCCTGCGGTAGCCGGCGAACACCGCATCACTCACCGGCGTGACTTTCGAGTAATCGGTGAACGCGCGCGGCACCGCACCCATTGCCTTGGGCAGGTTTTCATCCGTGCCGCTGAAGCGCGCCAGCCGGATGCCGTTGATCGGCTGGCGGTCCATCGGTGGCTGGGCATACGCGTCCACGAACGCATACTGCGGATCGCTCCACCCACCACCGAGGATGTAGCGCTGACCCTGGCCGGCGTCGTTCACCTGCCACTCGCGCACGTTGCCAGCCATGTCGGAGAGCCCGCCCGCGGTTACGCCGCGCAGCGTCCCGACGGGGAGCGGACCCTTGCCTTCGAGATTCGAGAAGGGAACGACCCAGCGCGAATGGCTCACCGTTGCAGCACTCGCCCAGTGATAGATGGTCGGCAGCGACTTGCCCATGTAGCGGGCGTAAGCGGTCGCCTCGTACCAGCTCAGGCCGCCCACCGGAAAGTCGCCCTGCCCCGACGGGAAGTCGCCGCCCTCCCAGGTCGCAGGCCCCGGACGTCCGGTCCTGTCCACGAAGCGCGCCATTGCTTCGTCGAACCCGAGCGTCTTGTCGCCGTCGGTCACCGACTCTGTCCAGTATGACTTGTTGCGATAGCCACCCGCGTCGACGAACCGCTTGAACTGCCGGTTGGTGGTCTCGAAACGATCCATTGCATATGGGCCCAGCTTCAGCGGAGGGGCGTTGTCCGACCCCACGAGGAAGGCGCGGAACTCGCCGCCGCCGAGGCGCGCCATCTCGCCGTGCGGTGCATTCACCGCGTCGAGGAACACCTTGTCGGGCCGGGAGCCGTGAGTGCGCACGACCGTGCGGTATCCGGCTTTCTCGTACCGGTACATTCCGACACTCGTGGGTAGCCGCACAGAGTCGGTGGGAGTGGTGCCCAGCAAGCGCCATTGCGTGGTGTCGGGAAGACTTGTGCGATAGACTCTGGCCCCTGCCGGCTCGCTCGTGATGATCGACTTGCGCGTGACGCGGGGAATGAGCTTGGCGAGCGTCGTGTCGGCGGGGGCGACGTCCTCGACGCGCAGCGCCAGCGCGAACGCACTGTCGTACTCGGCGAGATCGGCCAGACGCTGCAACTCGGGCAGCGCGGTGGAATGCACCCAGCGGTCGCGACGGAGCTTCGCGGTGCCGAACCAGATCCCGAGCCCCCCCAGGACGCACACCCCGGCCGCGATCAGGACCAGGCGCAACTGGCCACGGGCGGGTGACCCCGCCACGCCAACGTAGGCGGCCGCCGGCGTCTGCATCGACTCGATCTCTGTCAGCAACTCGTCGGCGGACTGATAGCGATTCGCCGGATCCTTTTCGAGGCATTTCATCACGAGCCGCGCGATCGCCGGCGGAACGTCGGGCCGTGCGCTCAGCAGCGGCAGTGGCAGCGTTGTCACCTGTGCGGCCAGGATCGATTGCGGCGTGCCCGTGAACGGTGGCTTGCCGGTGAGCATCTCATACGCCATCACGCCCATGGCATAGATATCCGCGCGGTGGTCCACATCCGGGTCTGCCGCAGCCTGCTCGGGCGACATGTACGCCGGTGTGCCGAGCGAGATGCCGATGCTGGTGAGGTCGTGATGCTCGGTGGCGTCGCGCATCGCCTTCGCGACGCCGAAGTCGACGACCAGCGCGTGTCGCTCGGCGGTCATCACGTTGTCGGGCTTGAGGTCCCGGTGCACCACGCCATGGCGGTGGGCATGGGCCACGGCGTCCACAATGTCGCGGAGGAGTCGCATCGTCTCCGACGGCGTGAGCGTCCCCTCGCGAACGATTTGCCCTCGAAGCGACTCTCCCTCGACATACGGCATGACGTAGTAGAACAGTCCACCCGCCTCGCCAGAGTCGAGGAGCGGGAGGATGTGCGGCGACTGCAGCTGCGCCGCGATATTGATCTCGCGGAGGAAGCGCTCGCCGCCAACGGCCTGCGCCAGTTCGGCGCGAAGCACCTTGATCGCGACGGCTCGGTCGTGTTTCAAGTCGCGGGCGAGGTACACGGTAGCCATGCCCCCGTGCCCGATTTCCCGGTCGACGCGATACGTGTCGGCGAGGACTGCCCGGAGAGTCTGAAGCGCGTCGGCCAAGCTGACCCTCGTGGCGTGAGAGGTTCATCCGCAGTCGCGATAATATGACGAAAGCGCGCAGAGGGCCAGCCGGACACGATTGCGCGCTGTGGTGGCGACGCGCGGACCAGAGTGCATTCCGGCGGCTGACTGGAGGCGCGCCACCCTGTTCGGGAACGCCCTGGTCTCGCAGGAGTGGGAACGAGTCGTTGTACCCAATCTCCTATCGTGAACCAACGCCTGTAGCCTGCAGGTCATCGCGCTGGTCTCTGCACCATTCCGCTTCC
>JAYVNZ010000468.1:0-3573 GCA_043758185.1 Gemmatimonadaceae bacterium
TGGACGGCCTGGCTGTCGAGAGCCGTGGATGGGAGGTAAAGGCCGACCTTGGTTCGCTCCTCTCCTTCCTCCACCTTCACCAGGACGCGGTCGCCGACCACGATGAGCTCTTTGTCGTTGCGGATCATATAGGGAATATATCCCCCGCTACGAAAAAGGTGCCCGCGCGCGGGGTTACATCGGCGGTGGCGCGGGCAGCGCGGGGTCGAGGGGATCGGCATCGACATCCTGCGCCATTCCGCTGCGGCGCACCAGGATGATTGCACCCGCCAGCACGAGCGCCCAGAGACAGATCGTGAGCTCGCTCTGCAGCAGGGCGCGAACGGCCATGCTGGGCCAGTCGTGGAAGTCGGCGCGTGCGGTGCCCTCTGGTTCCCGCCGCAACGCGATCAGGAGGAGGCTGGTGGCCATCTCCCCCGCCACCTCCACAGCCGCGAACGCCGGCGCGCGCCAGGACCACGCGCGCACCGGGAAATTCGCCAGGTGCGCGGTGGTCATTCCCACGAGCAGCAGCGTGCCCGCAACGAAGACGAGCCCGTAGTAGAGCCAGCTCGCGCGCCCATGCGTGAAGGCCAGCGCGCGCAGGAGGCGCAGCACGATGCCCGTGACGATCGCCATCTCGATGAGCGAGAGCGACAGGCGACGAAAGGCCGGCGGTTCCTCCAGTCGCCACTCGACGGTGGTGCGCGGAAAGAAAGAGGGCATGCGTGCTCCAGTCAGCCGGACGTACGTGATGCGCGATCGCCCGGAACGTAGGGCATGCCGCGCATCACTGCGATGAGTGCCTCCTCGATACGCTCGAACGAGAATGGCTTGGTGAGCACAGGCTGTCGCGACACGGACCCCCGGGCCAGCGAGGTCACCACGTCCCCGGTGATGAAGACGGTCCGCGCCGCGAGCCCGGGGTGCTCGCGCCGCAGCAATTCGTGAAACGCGTACCCGTCCATTCCCGGCATGCGGAGGTCGCAGACCACAGCGTCCACACCACTCGCGCGCGCAGCCTCCAGTGCCGAAAGGCCATCCGGCGTGGACACCACGCTGAAGCCGCGCAGCGCCCCGAACGCCTCCATGCCGCTGCGGAGCGCCGCCTCGTCGTCCACGAACAGCAACCGGATACCCGCGAGGGGAGACCGAAGCGTGTAAGGCAGCAGTTCACCTGTGGCATCCAGCTCGCTCGGCGGCATCTTGACCGAGGGCAGTGTGACGCGAAAGACCGAACCCGAGGCACTCGTTTCGGCCACCTCTATTGTGCCGCCGTGCGCAGTCACGATGCCGTAGCTCACGCTGAGCCCCAGCCCCGTGCCTTCGCCTTCCTTCTTTGTGGTGAAGAAGGGCTCGAAGATGTGGGCGCGCACCGAGGGAGAGATACCGGTACCCGAATCCATGACCTCCAGGCGCACGGCGTCACCAACCGCAGAGGTGCGCACGCGCAGGACGCCGCCACCCGTGACGCTCATGGCCTGCACGGAATTCGTGAGCAGGTTGAGGCACACCTGCTGCAGCTGCCGCGCATCGCCCATCACCGCAGGCAGCTCGTCTGCGAGCTCCGTTTCCACGCGAACGGCGGCTTCCTCGAACTGGTACTGGCGCATGCGGACCGTGCGCGCCACTACGCCGTTGAGGTCGAGCGGCGCGCGGAGCGGCTCGCTGCGGCGCGCGAAGGCCAGCAGGTCCTTCACCACCTGGCTCGCGCGCGTGGTCTCCGTCCGGATCACCTCGATGGACTCGCGCTGCGACGGCGTCAGCGTGGATTCGCGCAGCAGCAGCTGGGCGAACGCGCTGATGCTGCTGAGCGGATTGTTCACTTCGTGCGCCACGCCGGCCACGAGCTCGCCAACGGCGGCCAACCGGTCCGACTCCATCAGCCGCACGCGCAACTCCCTCTCCTGCGTCATGTCACGACCGATGAGCAGCACGCTCGGCGGATCTGCTTCCGGCAGCCGGCTGGCAGCCAGTGCCACCACGCGGGTGACTCCGCTCTGCATGGCCACCTGCACCTCGACACGAGCCGGCGTTCCGCCGAACGCCGTCGCAAGCGCCGCGTCCATCGTCTCGGCATCTGCCGGCACCAGCAACTCGACCAGCGTCTTGCCGATGATCTGGTGGGGCTCCACGCCGAACACCTCGCGCACGGCATCGTTGGCTTCGCGAATGCGGCCAGTGGCGTGCAGCACCGTGAGCACGGCATCCGGCGCCGCGCGGAACAGCGTGCGAAAGCGCCACTCGGCCTGCTTCATGGTCTGGAACAGCTCGGCATTGGCGAGCGCCACGGAGAGCAGGTCCGACATCGCCTCCACGCGCTCGAGCTCCAACGGCGAGAACGTGTGTGCCTCCCGGGAGACGATGGCGACTGCACCCACACGTTCCCCGCGCCGCTGCACCGGCACCACCGCCATGCCACGCACAGGATCGACCTCGCGGTCGTACCAGGAGCGCGAGACGGCATCGGGATGCAGCCGCACGTCGGCGACACTCCAGCTGCCTCCCGAGCGGATGATGCGACCCATCGCCGAGCCGGCAACCGGCAGCCTTTCACCTGCAAAAGAGGCAAGCACGCCGCTCGCGGCGGTGAGCTCGATCATCGAGTCGTCTGCCAGGAGGCCCAGCATTGCGCCATCCGCCTGCGCCACGTCCGCGGCCGCTTCCAGGAAGCGGTCGAGCACACGCCTGGGATCCAGTTCCAGCGTGATCTGTTGCCCCAGCCACCACATACGGTGCAGCACCCGCTGCGCATCGTCCAGCTCGAGCGTTCGCTGCATGACGCGCTGTTCAAGCGACGCCTTGAGTGTCTGCTCGGCCGACATCCGATGCTGCAGTTCTTCCGCAGTGAGGCGCTGCGCAGAGAAGACGTAGCTGCCGTAGAGCGCCAGTAGCCCGTTGAGGGCTGCCATTGCGACCGCCAGCTCGAGGCTGCTGAGCTCCTGCAGTGCGATGAAGAGCGGTGATGCCGGCTCGACCAGGAGCCACGCCTCGCCAATTCCAGCGAGCGTTGCCAGCAGTGCGAAGGCAATGAACACCGCGCGCACCAGGCCAGACGCGCTGCGCGCGATGGACACGGCGGCGAGCGCGAAGGCGGCGGCGGCAAGGATGAACGTGGCGCCCAGCGTTGGAGACAGGGCCTGCCAGGGGGCGAGCAGGAGGCTGCCGAACAGCACCACGCAGGCGAGTTGCGAGCACGCGATGAGCCGGGAAGTGCGCGTGGCGGAGGTGAGCGACGCCAGGATCATCGGGAGGTCACACGCGTGGTCTAGTGGATGCGCGTCCCGATGCGCCCCCACCGGATGTCGGTGATGAACGGAAGTGGACGGTCAGTTTCATCCCCGCTGCGATACGAGTAATACACGAAACTCGGCCGACCGCGGACGTTCTCCCGGGGCACCGTGCCCCAGTAGCGACTGTCCTTCGACTCGTACCGGTTGTCACCCATCATGAAGTAGTTACCCGGTGGAATGACGAGCGGACCCCAGTTGTCCAACTGCGGCTGCGCGGGCGCTGCCCCGAATCGCGACTGCTTGAGCTCGATCTTGTGCTGCCACTCGAAATTGGGAAACACGTCCGTGGGCTGCACACCGT
>JAYVNZ010000469.1:0-15181 GCA_043758185.1 Gemmatimonadaceae bacterium
ACGAATTCGCGCCTGAGCCGCATTACATATCATCCCGATAACCGGCCGCCGGTCGCCCGCATCGCGGCGACGAACATCGTGGGCGTCGCGCCACTCACCACGCAGCTCTCCGCCGAAGGCAGCTTCGACCGGGACGCTGGCGACTCGCTCCGCTTCGTCTGGTCCACTCCGGGCATGCGCGATCGCGAGGGGCCGCGGCTCTCGTACACCTTTTCCGCCGCGGGCACCCATCGCGTGCGGTTGCGGGTCCGGGACAGGGCTGGCGCGGAGAGTGAGTCATTCGTCGATGTCCGCGTCGGCAACGCGCCGCCCACGGTCTCGCTCACCGTCGCCGGCAATCGCTCGTTCTACTGGGACGATCCCGCAGTGAACTACCGCGTCGATGTGAGCGACGCCGAGGATACCCGGAACGGCCGACATGTCGATCCGCGGCGCCTGGCGGTCACGCTGGCGTATCAGCCCACCGGCGCTTCGGGGACCGTGCCCGGACATCGATCCGCGCCGAGCACGGGCGGCATGGAGCTGTTCAAGCAGAGTGACTGCCTCGGGTGTCATGCGATCGATCAATCACCAGTGGGACCTGCGTACAAGCGGGTTGCGCTGCGCTACGCAAAGCGTCCCGATGCGACGACTTACCTGATGAACAAGATCGCGTCTGGCGGCAGCGGTGTGTGGGGCGACCGCGCGATGCCGTCCCACCCATCGCTCTCACCCGAGGTGCGGCGTGCGATGGCGGAATACATCCTCTCGCTCGGCGTCGCGCACCCGACGCTGCCGCCCGTTGGCCAGGTCGCCCTGGACAAGCATGCCGCCGCACCTGGCGGCGTGTATCGGCTCGCGGCATCGTACGCCGACGTGCCGCGCAATGGGATCGGTTCCCTGTCCGACAGTGCTGTCGTGATCCTTCGTCCCTCGACGATCCTGCCGCGCGACGCAATCGACATGCGTCGAATCGGCCTCACCAGCAACAAGGCGTCCGACGGAACCGCTCGACAGCTCGCGACGGTGTACGAGGACAGCGCATTCCTCTCGCTGGGCCGCCTCGACCTCACCGGCATCCAGCGCGTCACCTTCGATCTGCAGTCGCAGCGAAGCCTGCATCCGTATTCGCTCGAACTGCGGTCCGACGGTGTGTCCGGTCCGCTGCTGGGCCGCATCGACATCACGCCCGCCGCGGCCGAGCAATGGTATCGGCAGTCGATTCCCATCTCGAAGGCGGGTGAAGTACCGCTCTACGTCGTCGTGCGGTCGTCAGCACAGGGCGTGGGACAGTTCAACCCGGTCGTGATGATCGACGGAATGCACTTCGAACGCAGCGCCGCGGCAGATTCCGCGGCGCGGCGCGGTCCGACGACGGAGACTGAAAGCCGGAAGGTACCGCCGCGAAGGTAGCGTGCGCGTTGGAGTCGTGCACATGCATGTGTCAGCGGCGCGAACATAGTGACCTCACCGCGTGACGAGCCGGTACAGCACCTGGCCGCTGGCGCGGTAGTACCATGCGTCGTAGCCCGCCTGCACAAGCACCAGTGTCATCAGGGTGAGGGGATGCGCGGCCCACCGTGGGGGCGCATCGGAGCGCCGAAGCACGCCCCACGCAATCACCACGATGAGCGCTTCCATCGCGAAATCAGCTCCCTGATACCGGTACAGTGCCAATCCGGTTGGCGGTCCACCCAGCCAGAACGGCTTGAAGCCGGTGAGGAGATCGCAGGCGACATGCAGTACGACGAGCCCGCCGGCGAGCACCGCGGTGATCCGCCGATGCCAGATCTCCCACGCCAGGGCGGCCATGAGTCCGGCGAGTACGAGGACGGCCGGTAGGGCGTGGGTATACAGCTCGCAGCTCGTGCGGCACTGGTTGCCTTGCGGCAGCACGAAGTCGGCAAGGTCAGGTAACATCGTTGCCACCAGCAGCGCGGTGAACGCAGCGCGTGGCCATCGGGCCTTCGCGAGGAAGGCCACCCCCACGTGTCCCGTTACCATGACGACAGTTCCATTGGCATGACCGGCAACCTAGTTCATCCGGCAGACCCGCGGCGGGGGCGCAGGACGGTCTCGACTGGGGTGCCGGAATGGGACAATCCGCGTACGAGCGAATCCCCGCCCTTCACCTTGGCCCGTGCCGTGGCTATCTTCAAGGGCTGCCAACAGCCGGGATCGCGCACGCGATGTGCGCGACCGCATCACATTCCCCTCCTTCCGCTTCGGCAAACCAGCGGAGGGCTGGATTTCCGTCCAAAGGGAGGATTGCCAGGACATGCCACGTCCATACGAGGCGGTCTATGTCTTCGACTCCACGCTCGAAGATAGTGCCGTCACTGAAAAGCTCGACCGGTTCCACCAGCTGCTGGGGACCACCGGCGACATGAAGGTCGATCATTGGGGGCGCCGCCAGCTCGCGTACCCGATCGGCCCGCGCGAAAACGGCTATTACGTCATTGCGCGGTTCGACGCGGAGACCGCCGGAATTCCCGAGTACGAGCGGGCACTCCGGCTCGACGACAGTGTCATCCGGTACCTGCTCACCATCTTCGAGAATGAAGTCGGCGCCCCGCCGATGACCGAAGAGGAGCTCGCCCTCGCGAAGAAGCGTGGCGATGACGACGACGAGGACGAGGAGTAGACATGCGACGCCCATCGAAGGCTTGCCCGTTCTGCGAGACTCGCGTCCGCTTCGTGGACTACAAGGACGAGCGTACGCTCGGCCGCTTCATCACGGATCATGGGAAGATCCTGCCCAGCCGCCTCAGCGGCGTGTGCGCGCGGCACCAGCGCCAGCTGAGCACCGCGATCAAGCGCGCCCGCTACCTCGCGTTGCTGCCGTATACCCGAGGGTTGCAGGGATAAGCATGCAGGACGCCGTGCCCTCGGCGACGTTCGAGCGCGGGTGGGGGAAGCTCCTCTTCGCGCTCGCGGCGTTCCTCTTCCTTCCCTGGATGCCACCGCTTCGTGCGCTGCTTCCCGTGGAGGAGACGCTGTTGCTGCTGCTGCCTGCCCTCGCGGCATGTTGCCTCGTGGGATGGTGGGCCGGGGGTCGGCTTGTGCTCGCGGTGCTCTGGGCGGGATTGGCGGGATGGGCCCTGGCCCAGCCCGCGGTGCCCGGATCGTTCTACAACCTGGTGCGTGGGTGGAGCTTGTTGCTGTCGGGTGCGTTCGGCCTCATCTGCCTGCTGGCGGCGGGGCGGCCGTTTTTCTCCCGGGCGCTGGCGACACTCACCCTGTGCCTGGTGCTGGTGCTGGTAATGGGGGCGCGTGGTCCGCTGACACCAGCGCGCGCGCAGCAGGCGGTGGAAGTGGAATTTGCCCGTCGGAATGCCGAGTCGATGGTGATGCTCCGCTCGTTCATGAAGGAGCATCCTGATTTCGTGCAGGCCATGCCCCAGGTGGGGGCGTTGCCGGACGATTTCGCGCAGCAGTTGAAGCTCGTGGCGCAGACGGGGGTGGGGCTGTTCCCTTCCCTGCTGTTGCTGGAGTCGCTGGTGGCCCTCGCTCTGGCGTGGGCAACGTTTCACCGCCTTTCGCGGACGCGCCTCGGCACGCCGCTGGGGCACCTGAAGGATTTTCGCTTCAACGACCAGCTCGTCTGGGGGTTGATCGCCGGCCTTGCGATCGTGTTCGTGCCGGCGCTCGATTTCCTGAGTGGCGCGGGTCGCAACCTGCTCGTTTTTTTCGGTGCGCTTTACGCGATTCGCGGATTTGGCGTGCTCTCCTGGTTTCTGGCGCCGGGAGCGCTCGCCGTCACGATGCTCGTGGGGTTCGCCATGCTGTGGTGGCCGGTGCTGAATGCGGTCGCCGTGCTCGGGTTCATGCTCCTGGCGCTTGCCGCCTTCGGGCTCGGCCTGGGTGACACCTGGGCCGACTGGCGCCGCCGTGCGCGCCCTACCACGTAACCAGAGGGTTTTATCATGGAAATCATTCTTCGGCAGGCGGTCGAGAGCCTCGGACATCCCG
Source organism: Gemmatimonadaceae bacterium (assembly GCA_043758185.1). GTDB lineage: Bacteria > Gemmatimonadota > Gemmatimonadetes > Gemmatimonadales > Gemmatimonadaceae > AG11. The sequence continues at coordinate 3,952 of JAYVNZ010000469.1, forward strand.
GGGACGTCGTCACGGTCAAGAACGGCTACGCCCGCAACTTCCTGCTGCCGCGCGGTTTCGCCTTCGAGGCGACACCGGGCAACCTCAAGCGCATCAATGCCGAGCGCTCGCGTCTCGAGGCGGCGGAGAACGACCGTCGCGGCACCGCGTCCGAACTCGCGAAAAAGCTGGAGGAAGTGCAGTTGACCTTCTCCGCGCGAGTCGGTGAGGAAGGCAAGCTGTTCGGGTCGGTGACCTCGTCGGACATCGCGGAGCAACTCGCAGCGCAGGGCTTCAACATCGAGAAGCGGCTGATCGACCTGCACGACCCGATCAAGGCGCTCGGAGTGTACCGGGTCCCCGTGAAGCTGCACGCGGACGTCAAGCCGGAAATTCGCGTCTGGGTCATCAAGCAATAACTGAAGGTGCGCAGCGAGCAGTGAACGGAGAACGGTGCCGCCACGCGCGTCGCATCGTTCCCCGTTCGCCATCGCCGCGCGCCTCGTCTCACACAGCATCCTCGTCATGCCATCCACTGCCCGCTCTGCCGCACCCACGCACGACATCCACGCACTCGCCCAGCGCGCGGCTGCCATCCTGCTCGAGCACAAGGCGAATGACGTCGTGCTGCTCAGCCTGAAGGGCGTGTCGGACATGACGGACTACTTCCTGATTGCCAGCGGCACATCGGATACGCACGTGCGGTCCCTGGGCAATTCGGTGCTGGAAGACATGAAGAAGGAGACGGGGCAAGTGGCGAATCATTCGGAAGGGTTGCCGCAGGGGCGGTGGGTGCTGCTGGACTACGTGGATTTCGTGGTGCACGTGTTTCACCCCACCTTGCGCAATTTCTACCAGATCGAGCGTCTCTGGGCCGATGCCCAGGTGATTCCGCTCACGGCGTCCGTCACGCGCTGACGACACCGGGTATCGGCGCCGCTACCCTCGCCCGACGGAGCCCTTCGTGACCATGCGACCGGTGCTGCTCGCGTTCGCGCTGCTGTTGGCGGCCTGTGGCCGCGGGGAGCGCGAGGACACGCCCTCCACTCGCGTAGCGCCCTCGGCACCCACCGCCAAGGGGCCGGATCACCTCGTGCTTCGCGTACCGCGGACCGGTGGCGACGCACGCGTCTATGCCTATCCGCGACTCGACACGGTGGTGTGGTCAGCCGCAGGCGCGCCTGCGCCGGCGCGGGTGCTCGCGTTCGACGACGAGGCGGGCAGCATCGCATTCGTGGACGCCAAGGGCGCACCCGCGCGCATCGACTTTCGTCAGGGCAGCGCAACCACCGTCACGAAGGCGAGGCTGAGCGGCCTGGCCTCGTGGGACGGCTCCAATATCTACGGCATCACCGCGGACGGGTCGGTGGAGCGGTTCGGGCCCAATGGCTCGTGGAAATGGCGGCCGAAGCAGCCGGCCCGCGCAGTATTTCCGCAACCCGATGGTGCGGTGCTCGTGCTGGCACAGCGCGCGGAGGGCAGTGTCGTGTGGCGGCTGCGCCCGCCCGCAATGCGCATCGTTGACTCGGTGGCACTGGGCAAGGTGAATCGGACGCTGCGCACCCAGGTGGGCGATCGCCTCTACCTGGGCAGTGGGCGGGAACTTACTGGCGTGCGCACGCGCACCATGCAGCGCGCCGCAAGCATCGAGTTTCCCGACGAGATCGAACTGCTCGAGGCCACACCCAGTGGCGACCGGGTGTTCGTGGTCACGAAGGGCGGCACCACGGTGGAAGTGGTAGACCGGTACCGCGAGACGATCCGCGACCACATCGAGATCGGACGGCACGCCGCGGAGTTGCGCGTGGATGCGCTGGGCCGGTATCTGCTGGCGCGTCCCGAGGGTACCGACAGCGTGCTCGTGATCGCGCTCGGCACCAATCGGGTGACGGGCAGCGTCGCGTCCGCGTGGCGCGAAGATCTGCCGTTCGTAGCGCCTGATGGCGGGATCGCCGTGGCCCAGGGCGCGGACGTGGTAGTTGTGGATGGCGAGACGCTGAAGCCCGCCGTACGCGTTCACCAGGGCGCGGCGGACTACTGGTATGCGTTCCGGTGGACCGGTTTCAGGCCGCGCGACGCGCGCCTCGACAAGCCCGTGGATTTCACCGGACCGCCGCGTGACACTGCGCGCGCTGTGCGTGACTCCACAGCCCACCTCGATAGCGCGGCGGTGCCGGCATCGCCCGCCGTGCCGCCCAGGGATACCGTGGCGCGCCGCAGTTCCGGATTCACGGTGTCGTTCGCGGCGCTGCTCGTTGCCGACAAGGCACGCGAGCAGGCGTCGCAGATCAAGGTGGGCAACGAGAGTGCGCGCGTCGTGACAGCCACTCGCGACGGGTCCACCATTTATCGCGTCGTGATGGGCCCGTATCCAACGCGCGAAGAGGCCGAGCGCGTGGGGCGTGAGTCGAAGCAATCGTTCTGGGTGTACGAGGGAGGTCCGTGATCGCGCCTCCGGACTGGACGGAGCGTGGTCGGGAGCTTGGCGTCACGCTCGACGCCTGCCATGCCGTGGTTGTTGTCGGCAGTGATCCCGAGGCCACAGCGGCGGTGGCACTCGGCATTGCGCGCGTGCAGGCAGCACAGCGCCGAGTGGCCGTGGCGGATCTCCTGGGAGGATCGCCGGCGCTGGAGGCGCTGGTGTCAAGCGATGATCCGCATGGCATCGTGGACAGCTTCCTGTTCGGGGTGTCGCTCAATCGCGTGGCCCATCAGGTGCCCGACTCTGGCGACCTGTTCATCATCCCGAGTGGCACGGCCCCGATCGATTACGAGGACATCTTCGGCAACACGCGCTGGCGCCGGTTGGCGGCAGGGTTTCGCGAGGTGGGCGCGTTGCTCCTGGTCGTTGCACCCGTCCACGCGGCGAACCTGGTTGACCTGGTGTTCGCCACGGACGGGGCGGTGATCGTGGGTGACACGGTTCCGGGCGACATTCCTGTGGCGCAAACCGTGGGCTGGTTGCGCACGGGGCGCAGCGGCGCCACGTCGGTTGCGGGCAGCGCGCCTCTGGCGATGGTGGAGGCCGCGCGTGCCAAGCCGCCACGCCGCGCGTACCGTCTCCTCGCGAGCGCCGCCGGCCTGCTGCTGACTGTCGGCGTCGGCGGACTCGCGCTGTGGTTCGCCTATCGGCCGTATGCATCCGAGCGTCCGCGCCGGATCGGGGCCACGCCATCAACCTCCCCGCTGGCCAGCAAGCTCTCCACAGATTCGGTCACCCTGGCGGCGCGTGCGGACAGCGTCCACCGGGACAGCGTGACGCGCGGGCTGTCCTCAGCTCCCGCGGCCGACTCGTTCCCCCTGCTCGCCCCTGCCAACGTGCGCGATTCGGGCTCGGCGGCGGCGTGGGCCGTGCGCCTCGAGCAGACGAACACGAAGTCCGGCGCTATCTTGGACCTGCGCCAGCGGTTCGAGACCGTGCCGGCGGGCACCTATGGGTTCGACCTGCGAACGCGCTTCTATCTCCTCGTCGCGGGAGCGTACTCCACGCGTTCCGCCGCGGAGTCGTTGCTGGTCCAGCTGCGCAATCACCGCATCCTCGCTCCCGGCATGGGGAGCGTCACAGCATTGCCTTTCGCCTTCATGGTGCAGTCGGACGTCGCGGTCGCGGACGTGCCCACGCGCCTCGCACGCTTTGCGGCGCGCGGACAACCCGTGTATGCACTGCGCCAGTCCACTGGCGGAGCGAACCTGTACTTCGGCGCCTACGAGAGCGCGCAGCAAGCCGCGCTCGCGGTGCCGACGGTAAAGGAAGCGGGTTTGACGCCGGCGCTTGTCTATCGAATCGGGAGAGTGTTCTAGTGCGGTTGACCAAGCTGGAGCTGCACGGTTTCAAGTCGTTCGCCGATGCCACGCAGCTCGTGTTCGAGCCGGGCGTGACGGCCATCGTCGGCCCCAATGGCTGCGGCAAGTCCAACGTGTCCGACGCGGTACGCTGGGTGCTGGGCGAGCAGCGTGCGCGACTCATGCGCGGCGCGAAGATGGACGAGGTCATCTTCCAGGGCTCCACGGCACGCCGTGCGGTGAACGTGGCCGAGGTGTCCCTGCACTTCTCGAACGATGAGGGCATCCTGCCCGTGCCGTTCAAGGAAGTGGTGATCACGCGGCGGCTGTCCCGCTCCGGCGACAGTGATTATTTCCTCAATCGCGCGCCCTGCCGGCTGCGCGACATCTCGGACATGCTGCGTGGCACCGGGCTGGGCGCCGGCACCGGCGTGGTGATCGAGAGCAAGATGATCGATGCGTTGCTGTCCGACCGTCCGGACGAACGCCGTGAGTTGTTCGAGGAAGCGGCCGGAGTGGGACTGTATCGGGATCGGCGGCGCACCACCGAGCGCCGGCTCGAGGAAACCACTGGCGACCTGCAGCGGCTCGACGACCTGATCAACGAGGTGTCGAGCCAGGTGCGCAGCCTGTCGCGCCAGCGCAAGCGTGCCGAGCGCCACGGCGAGATCATGGTGCGGCGCTTCACGGTCGAGTTGTCGCTGGCGGCGCGCTCCATGGAGGCGTGGCGCGAGGAACTGTCGCGCCTGGAAGTGCGCGTCGCGGAATTGCGTGAACTGTTGCCGGCTGCGGAAGCGGGCATGGGGGAGGCGGAACGCGCGCGAGAGATGGCCCAGGGCGCGCGCGCGGCGGCAGAAGCGCAGCGCAATGAACTGTCACGTCTCGTGAGCGGCCAGCGCGAGCAGGTGCAGCGCATCCGGGGCGAGATGGCCGTGGCGGCGGAACGCCAGCGCAATGCCACGACGCGCCGCCAGCGCGCGGAGTCGGAAGCGAGCGCTGGCGAGCAGACCGGTTCGCAGATCGCCAGCGAGCGCGAGACGGCAGCCGCCGATCGCGTGCAGGTCGAGGCCGCGCTGGTTCAGGCCGATGCGGAACTCGCGCAGCACCAGGAGGCGGAGAACGAGGTGCGGCGGCTGGTGGCCGACGCGCGTGCCGCCGTAGACGCCGCGGAGCGCCGGTTGCGCGACGCGCAGGATCGTGCGCGCCGACTCGAGCACGAGCGCGAGCGCGCGTTGCGCGAGCTCGACGAACTCACGCAGCGCACGGAAGCGCTTGCCCTCGAACGCACGCAGCTGGAGGACGTCCTGTCCCTCGCGCTGCGCGAGCAGGAGGCGTCGTTGTCCGACGTGGACACGGCACAGTCCATGGCCGCGGAGGCGGTGGTGGACCTGGAATCGGCCCGCGCCACGGATCGGGACGCCCGCGAACTGGAGTCGCTCGCACGCGCGGAGCTCTTTCGCGCCGACGAGGCGCTCACGTCGTTGCAGGGCCGCGTCAATGCGCTCGAACAGCTCGAGCGTGACCGCGTCGGGCTGGCACCCGCCGCATCGAGCCTGCTGAAGGAACGTGAATCGTTCGGCGACGGCGCCATCCTGGGACCACTGTCGGATTTCATCGGGGCCGACCAGGGATCTGCGGTGCTCGTCGAAAAATTCCTGGGCAATTCCGTGCACGCCGTGCTGGTGCGAGATAGCGCCGCAGCCGATGCGGTGCGCGCGTGGCACGCGACGGCGAATCCTGGTCCGCTTCTGCTGCTCCCCGTCGACTCCATGACGGAGGAATCGGCGGGCGACCCCCTGCCAGATGCGCTTGCGCACCTGGTGAATGCATCCGCGCCCGCTCGCGCATGGGTGCGCAACCTGCTGGGCCACGTGCATTCCGTGGACGATGGGAGTGCGTTCGTCGACGCGCGCGGAGCGGTCTGGCTCCCAGGCAGCACGGCTGGGCCTGGCCCACTTCGGCGGCGCGCCGAGCTGGCCGAGCTGCGCACGGACCTGCAGCGGCTCGAGCGTCTGCGGCAGGATGCCGTGGCGATGGCCGACGAAATGCGCGAGGCGCTCTCGGTGAGTGAACGCCGCGTGCTGGAGGCAACGGAGGCCGCGTCGCTGGCCCAGCAGCAGGCCCGGGGCGCGGCAGAGCGGCACGCGGAGCTGGGCCGGCGCGTGGCACGCGCCACCAGGGAGGCAGAGGACGCCGCGGCACTGTCGGACCGCCTTGGGATTCGCCGCGCCGAGCTGGGCGAGCGAGGTGGTGCACTTGACGCCGATGCGGCCGCGCTTGCGGCCGAGGCGGCCGCGCACGAGCACGTGATCGTGGAAGCACGCGACCGCGCCTCCCAGGCCGAACGCGGGCAGGAGGAAGCGCGCGAGCTCCGGACGAAGTGGCAGGTGGAGCAGGCGCAGGCACGTGCACGCGTGCAGATGGCCGTGGACAGGGAGCGACGACTGACGCAGGAAGTGGCCGCCGCGTCGCAACGGTTGGCGCAGTTGCGCATCGAACTCAGTGAACTGGCGCAGTCCGACAGTGCCCTCGCGGAGCAGATGGTGACGTGGACGCTCGACCTCGAGACGCGCGAGGCCACGCTGGCGGATGGCGAGGCGCGCCTCTCCGATGCAGAGAGTGCGGTGCGCCTGGCGGACGAGGCACTCGCCACGAGCGACCTGTCACTGACCGACGTGCGGCGCAGATCGAGCGCGGTGACCGACGAGTTGCACCACGCGGAATTGCGGTTCACGGAGCTGTCCGGCCGTCGTCTCGCCATTCGCGAGCGGCTGGAAACGGAGTGGAAGCGGCCGCTCGACGAGATGATCGCGGACGTTCCGCCGCTCGACATCGATGACGAGACGCTCAAGGCGGAGGCCGACGACCTGCGCAGGCAGCTGGACCAGCTGGGCCCCGTGAACGTGCTGGCCATCGAGGAGCATGACGAGACGGTAAAGCGCAACGACTTTCTCGTGGCGCAGCGCACCGACCTCTTCGAGGCGCGTGCGTCGTTGCTGCAGGCCATCAAGGAGATCGATGCCACGGCGCGCGAGTTGTTCATGGCCACGTTCGAGCAGGTGCGCGTCAACTTCCGCGAGATTTTCATGTCGCTGTTCGGCGGCGGCGAATGCGACCTGCGGCTCGAGAATCGCGATGCGCCACTGGACTGCGACATCGAGATCCACGCGTCGCCGCGCGGCAAGAAGACCCAGCGCATCAACCTGCTGTCCAGTGGTGAGCGCGCGCTGGTGGCGCTGTCGCTGCTGTTCGGCATCTTCCTCACCAAGCCGAGTCCGTTCTGCCTGCTGGATGAAGTCGACGCGCCGCTCGATGACGCGAACGTGGGACGATTCGTGAAGATGCTGAACCAGTTCAAGAGCCGCACGCAATTCATCGTGATCACGCACAACCCGCGCACCACAACGGAAGCGGGCGACGCGGTGTACGGCGTGACCATGCAGGAGCCGGGCGTGTCGTCGCTGGTGAGTGTGCGCATGAAGGGCCCCTCCACCGAAGGCGCCACCGCCACCGCGCCGGGCGAGCCGGCGGTGTCAGAGGAAACCGTCGCGGTGTCGTGACACCGCGTTGCACACGGCGGCCAATCCGCGACGCGGGCACCGCATGCGCCTGACGACGCTGGGCACCGGCACCATCTCCCTCTCGGCAGGTCGCGTGTGTGCCGGACACCTGGTGCAGGCTGGAACCGTGCGGCTCCTGATGGATTGCGGTAGCGGCGTGACGCACCGGCTCGCACAGCAGGGAACGGGATGGCGCGACATCACGCACGTGGCGTTCACACATTTTCACCTGGACCATGTAGCTGACTTCACGAGCCTGATGTTCGCGTGGAAGTACGCGGACCGGCCAGGACGCATCGCGCCCCTCGCAGTGGTCGGGCCCACGGGCACAGCCGCCCTCCTGGGCCGCATGGCCGACGCCTGTGGCGACTGGATGCGGGCGCCGGGCTTCGATCTCGCTGTCACGGAGATGGCACCCGGCGACGCGATCGACCTTGGTGACGGAGTGACGCTCTCAGCCACCAAGGTCCCGCATACAACGGAAAGCGTAGCATATTCCATCGTGCGCGGGCGAGCGCGCATCGTCTATACCGGCGACACGGGCTACGACCCCATGTTCGGCGAGTGGGCACGAGGCTCCGACCTGTTATTGTGCGAATGTTCGCTGCCCGCGGATCTCGCGATCGCCGAGCACCTCACCCCCGAGCAATGCGGCGCCCTCGCCGCGGCCGCGCTTCCGAAGCACCTTGTGCTGACACACTTCTATCCGCCGGTCGAGCACACCGACGTGCGCGCGGCCATTGCGGCTCACTACGCCGGTCCCGTGACGCTCGCCGTTGACGGGACCGAGTTCGACATCGAGGAAGGCTGATGCTGGTCGTCATGGTGAATGATGCCACGGAAGCGCAGATCGCGCGCGTCGTGGAGGTGATCAAGGAGATGGGGTACGAGGGACGGCCCATGCCCGGCGCGCAGCGCACCACGGTGGGCCTCGTGGGGAACGACGGACGCGTGGATGGCTCGCGATTCGAGTCGCTGGACGGCGTGGCGGAAGTGATCCACGTGTCGCGCCCGTACAAGCAGGTGTCACGCGAGTGGCGGCCGGAGAACACGCTCGTGACCATCGCGCCCGGCGTGGTGTTCGGCGGCAGCGCGATTCCCATCATCGCGGGACCGTGCTCGGTGGAGAGCGAGCACCAGATCGTGCTCTCGGCCCAGCAGGTGCGCGACGCCGGCGGTAGCGCGCTGCGCGGTGGCGCCTTCAAGCCGCGGAGTTCACCCTACTCCTTCCAGGGCCTGGGCAAGAAGGGCTTGGAGTTGCTCGCGCTCGCGCGTCGTGAAACGGGACTGCCCATCGTGACGGAGGCGCTGGATGAGGAGGGCGCGCACCTCGTGGCCGAGGTGGCCGACTGCATCCAGGTGGGCGCGCGCAACATGCAGAACTATTCGCTGTTGCGCACCATCGGCCGACTCGGCAAGCCCGTGTTGCTGAAGCGCGGCATGGCGGCGACAATCGTCGACCTGCTGCTCAGCGCGGAATACCTCCTGGCCGAGGGCAATACGCAGGTGATCCTGTGTGAGCGCGGGATCCGCAGCTTCGACCCCTCCACACGCAACCTGTTCGACCTCACGGCGATTCCGCTCGTGCAGAAACTCTCGCACCTGCCGATGGTGGCGGATCCCAGTCATGGCACTGGGCTCCGGGAAAAAGTGATCCCCATGGGCCGCGCCGCGATTGCCGCTGGCGCTGACGGATTGCTCGTGGAAATGCACCCGAGCCCTGACAACGCCATGTCCGATGGAGGCCAGTCGCTGTATCCGGATCAACTCGCGCGACTGGTGCGCGAGGCACGCGCCATCGCGGACGCCATCGGGCGCTCGATTACGGCCGCGCCGGGAACCGCGCCGGCGGCACGAGGGTAGAACGCGCATGACACGACGCATACGTACGGCACTCGCGCTCGTCACGGCGCTCACGATGACCACGGCGGCGAGCCGGCCGCGCCCACAGGGCGACCTGCTGGATCGCGCCGTTGCCGCGTGGGCCAAGGTGAAGACGGCTCGCGCCACCTTCGAGCAGACCATCACCAATCCGCTCACGGGCCGCACGGTGACCGCAACGGGCGAGTACCAGCAGTCGCGCCCGGGCAAGCTCGCCGTGACGTTCGCCGACCCTGCGAACGATCGCATCGTGGCTGACGGCAAGTTCGTCTGGCTGTACCTGCCGAGCAGTGCGCCTGACCAGGTGATCAAGACCGTGCAGGGCGCTGGCGGCACGGGCACCGTGGACATCAGCGCGCAGTTCCTTACTGCGCCGCGCTCGAGGTATTCCGTCGACGCTGCTGGCACGCTGGTAGTGGGCGGGCGGCCCACGCATGGCTACAAGCTCGTGCCACGCGCCGGTGGCGGTGCGCCGTTTTCAACAGCGACCGTGTGGATCGATGACGCGGACGCAACAATCCGCCAGTTCGAGGTAACAGAGCAGAATGGCGTGCAACGCCGGATCCAGCTGACGTCGTTCAGGACCAATGTGCCTGTGGATGCAAGCACGTTCGTGTTCACGCCACCAGCCGGCGTGCGCGTGCTGGCGCGATAGGCTGTCGCGGCCAGCCTGACAGGCGGCTCTGACACTTCCCCCTTCGCAGCTCCGTAGGGCTGCCGTACGACCGATTCCAGGGGAGGTAGTGGCGTGGAGGAGTCACTTCCAGCAACCCAGCCGCATGGCTCGCTCGTTCCGCCTCCGGGCGGGCCGCCCACGGCCATCGCCACCTCGGCGCCATTGCCCCCGCGTCCGCCACGCCCCAATCGCAGCGCGAGAGTTGATCGCACGCTCCGTGGCATTGTTGATCGCACGCTCGACCAGCTCGATACGCTGGCCGACAACATCGCCAGGGTCGTCGGATTGCGGTGACCGTTGACGCGCACGGTGAATAAATCAGCGTTCACCTGATGGCGAGGCTGACCGGGCCGAACTCGCCGAGTTGCTTCGCGAATCGTGGACGCATGTTGCGCCGACGAGGCTGGTGAAGCAACTCGACGACGGGACGAGAGCGTGCGGCAGCACCCGCCGCGCCACTCATTAGCAAGCCGCCCTAGTGCGGCTTTACGGCCCGCTTGATGTTGTCCCGATTCTCCTGAACGAGTTCGCTGATGTGCGCGCCGCGCATCCCTGCTCCCGGCCCGGTGTCTTCAACGGCTCCCCCGAGCCGAATGTCGTCGCGCAGGTAAGCGGCCCCTTCGGGATCGGTGACGAGGTCGTCGACATCGGCCTTGCGCACCTTGAAGTGTCCGTCCACGTCGCGCCCGTTGTGCGGCTTGCTCCGTTCAGACATTCGACTGCTCCGGCGTTGAATGGACTTGTATGGAGGGCAATCTCTACACCACAGCGACGTCCGTTGCGTACACACCCTTGTAGCGGCTCACTTCGCTGCGCTCGCGGTCGAGCTCTGGAATGTGGCGCGCCTCGAAGCCGAATCGCCGGAAGAATGCCTCATCATTGCTCACGGCGAACAGGGTGGCATACCCGCGCCGCATGGCAAACTCCACCGTCGCCTGCACAAGCATGCGCCCCACGCCCTTACCCTGCCAGCCAGGGTCCACCGCCAGCGATCGCAACTCGGCAAGACTCGGCGCATATTCGTCGAGGTGCACGCAGCCAATGATCTGACCCACCTCCTCTGCCACGAGGAAATGCGGCGCATGCGTGGCGATGAACAGCTCGGACCTGGGCAATAGCGTACCGTCAGCGACGTTGCGGTCGATGAGCTGCCGGATGGCATGCGCGTCAGATGGAGCGGCCATGCGAACGTGCATGATCTGCGTGGCTAGTGTGCGGCCGGCAGCGCGCGCGCCAGCAGCTCACGCGGTGCCGGAGCACCAGTCAGGAGATCCGCCGCACGACCGAATGCGGCGTCGTCTCGCAGCGCCCGCTGGAACTCCGCGCCGGTCCCGAACACGTAGCGAGTCAC
>JAYVNZ010000470.1:0-3578 GCA_043758185.1 Gemmatimonadaceae bacterium
GGACGCACCGCCATCGCGCCGGCCTCGCTCACCTACTCGCTGCCGCTCTCCACGTCGTTCTTTTCAAGGGAAGAAAGCGTCGAGCTGCGTACCGACAGCGTGCACTTCGTTGCGCTGGACGTGCCCGTGAGCGGCCGGCCGGCCGACTTCGGTGGCGCCGTAGGGTCGTTGGCCGCGACTGCGCGCGTGTCATCGACACGTGGGCGCATGGGCGATCCGGTAGTGCTGACGATGCGCCTGGCTGGCAACGGCAACGTCAAGCTCTGGCCCCGCCCGCCGCTTCGGCTGGGCTGGGCCTCTATCGCAAACGGTGGCGAGCGTGTGGCAGTGGATACCTCGCTGTCACTCGTCCGGGGGGCCAAGGAGTTCGACTGGCTCCTCACGCCGCGCCAGCCAGGGCAGCGGGTCATTCCACCAATCGTCTATCCATACTACGACCCGCAGCACGGTGTCTACGCGGACGCACATACACAGTCCCTGTCGCTCGACATCGCCGCGGCCACGCTGGCCACCATCGATTCCGCACCGGTAGCGCCGCTCGCGATTCGCCGCGCACTGCGCGCTGAGGTGCCACCGTCCATGCCCGCGCGACCATGGTACTGGATCCTGCTGGCAATCGCACCCGCGCCTGCCACCGTGCGGCGCATCAGCAACCGGAAGTCCGGCCGCACGGAGCGTCGTTCCGCCACTCGGCGCCTGCAGCAGGCGCGCGTGCGCGCTGAGCCGCTCACGCCGCGCGCGCTGCGCCGGCTGTACCTGGAAGCCATGGGCGACCGGGTGCCGGGAACCTTGGGATCCACAAGGCCAGCCGATTTCGCGCGCGCGCTGCGACTCGCCGGCGTCACGGAGCAGACCGCACATTCGGCTGGCGTGTTGCTCGATCACCTGGATAACGCGGCGTTCTCGCCGGCTGGCATCATCGGCGACGAGGCACTGGCGCGCGCCGATGCGTGCGTGCGGAACGTGAATGCGGAGGCCGTGCGAGCGGTGCCGGCCATGGCCGTCAGGCGCACCGTCATCGGATTGTTGCTGCTGCTGGCATCCGGTGCCGCGCTCAGCGCAATGCCCGATGGTGTCGCCATCACGTTCAGGCAGGGGGTGGAGGCGTACGACCACGCGGCATTCACCACGGCGGAGCGGCTCTTTGCACGGACTGCCGCGCGGGTACCGCGTTCGGTCGACGCCTGGGCCAACGTTGGCACGGCCTCGTGGTCTCGTGGCGACAGCGCCGCCGCGATCCGTGGATGGGAGCGCGCACTCCGGCTCGACCCGCTCGATGGAGAGCTCCGCGATCGCATCGACGCCGTGGCCACGGTGCCGGCCCGGTCTCCTGCGTATGTGCCGCCAGTCTCGGTCAACGACGTCGCCCTCCTCGCGCTCGCCGCGTGGCTCGGCGCGTGGGCACTGATGGCGGTGCCGGCACGGCGCCGGCCACCGGTCGCGCGCGCAACGGCGGGAGGCATGATGTGCGTGGGAGTCATGTCGCTGCTCGGGGCGCTCGCGCTCTCGGAACGGCTGGACACGCGCTCACTCGCCGTACTCCGAGCCAGCCGGCCGCTGTTTGCGGGGCCCGCCGCGGGAACCGCCATCGCGAACGCAACCATTGGCGAAGTGGGTGTGCTGGGCGTGCGCGAGGGCGCGTGGGTTCGCGTCACCTTCGACGCGGCGCGTGCTGGCTGGGTGCCGGTGGCGAGCGTGCTCTCACTCGACGCGCCGCCAGGCGATCCGTAGCACCTGCAGGTTGCGCGCGCGGCACGGTTCTATTCTGCGTTACGCCCGCGTAGCATTCGTCGCATGCCGAGCATCGCCATCCTCCCCTCCGCCGTAGCCGACCAGATCGCCGCAGGCGAGGTGGTGGAACGGCCATCGTCGGCGGTCAAGGAACTGGTGGAGAATGCGCTGGATGCGGGCGCCACGGCTGTGGACGTCTCCGTCGAGGATGGCGGCCGCCAGTTGATTCGCGTGAGCGACGACGGCAGCGGCATGCCGCGCGACGACGCCCTCCTCGCACTGGAGCGGCATGCCACGTCGAAGATTCGCGCGGCCTCGGATCTCGTGGGCGTCGCGAGCTTCGGCTTTCGCGGCGAGGCATTGCCCGCTATCTGCTCCGTGAGCCGCCTCCTCGTGGAAACCGCCCCCGACGACGGCGCTGGTACCGCGGTGCAGGCCGCCGGTGGCGCCATCCAGGAGGTGCGTGACATTGCACGCCGGCGCGGGACAACGGTGGCGGTGTCGCAGCTGTTCTACAACGCGCCTGCCCGCCAGAAATTCCTGCGCGGGCCACGCTCCGAGTGGCGCAGCATCCTGGACACCATGACCACCATTGCGCTCAACCGGCGCGATGTGCGGCTCACGCTCTCGCACGATGGCAAGAACGCCTTCGCGCTCCCCGCCGCTGCGACGCTGCGCGACCGCGTATCCGCGCTGTGGGGCGCCGCGGTGGCGGACCGCATGGTGGACGTGGAAGACGTCCGCGGCGCCATCCAGGTGAGCGGGCTCGCCGAACGGCCCGGCGACGTAGGCACCGCGAGTCGCCGCACCTTCATCACGGTGAATGGCCGCGTCGTGCGCGACAACGGAATCCTCCGCGCCGCCGAGACGGCCTATCGCTCGACACTCTCGGCCGGCCTTCGACCATCGCTGCTCCTCGAGGTCGTGGTGCCGGCCGACAGTGTTGACGTCAACGTGCATCCCGCCAAGGCCGAAGTGCGATTCCGCGATCGATGGACCGTGGAGCGCGCAGTCGAGGAAGCCGTACGCCGCGCACTGGGCACCTTCGACGCAAGCGCCGCACTCGGTATTCGACGCTGGTCCGCCAGTGGAGCAGGGTGGGTGCCCGCCCAGTCGGACGTCGAGCTGCTGCGTGCCACTCCGCACGATGCCACGGGCCTCTTTGGCGAGATGACCACCGCGCGTGCTGACACCGACAGCGTCACCTCCGATGCCATCGGTGGCCGGCCGCTCGGCATGCCCGCCGAGCCCGAGTTTCCGAGCGTGGTTCCTGATGCGGTGCCACTGGCGCCCATCGTCGTGCCCACGTTGATGCAGCTGCGCCGCACGTGGATGCTGTTCGAACACGACGATGGCATGGTGCTCATCGACCAGCACTCCGCGCACGAGCGCGTGCTCTATGAAGGATTCATGGGGATGCTCGAGCGTGGTGAGGCGCCATCGCAGCGATTGCTGTTCCCCCTGACGCTCCACCTCACGCCCGCCGAGGGCGATGCATTCGACGCCCATCGTGACCTGCTGGCGCGGCTGGGGTTCGAGGTGGACGGATTCGGGGGACATACGCTGCTCGTGAACAGTGTGCCCATGCCGCATCCACGCTTCGACGCGGAGCGCTGCCTGCGCGAGACGCTGGCGGCCCTCACCGGTGATCGTGACGGCGCGGCACACGCCAGGCACGAACGCCTGGCGGCCACCGTGGCCTGCAAGGCAGCCGTGAAGGCGGGTGACGAGCTCTCGCAGGGAGAAATGCGCGCGCTGTTCATCGCGCTGGGCGACACGCGCCTCCCCGCGCACGACGTGCATGGCCGCTCCACCATCGTGCAGCTGTCCTGGCCCGAGCTCGAGCG
>JAYVNZ010000471.1:0-2972 GCA_043758185.1 Gemmatimonadaceae bacterium
TTCCAGGTCGCGGTTGTTCACGCCCACCATCTCCGCGCCTTCACTCAGGGCGAGCTCCAGCTCCCCTTCGTCACGCACCTCCACGAGCAGTTCCAGCCCCAGATCCCGTCCCTCCACCATCAACTCGCGCAAGGTGCCCGGTGATACCGCGCGCACGATGAGCAGTGCCGCCGAGGCGCCCAGCGCGCGCGCTTCGAGCAACTGCACGGGCGCGACGTGGAAGTCCTTCTTGAGCACGGGCACGCTGCTGGCGCGCCGGACGGCGACGAGGTCGTCCGTGGAACCGCCAAAGTGTGCCGGCTCGGTCAGGATGCTCACGCCCGCCGCACCACCGCGCACGTACCACTCAGCTTGCTCCACGGCGTTCAGCCCTGCGGCAATAGCGCCCTTTGACGGGGAGCGCCGCTTTACTTCGGCCAGCAGCGCCACGGTTGTTCCGCTCAAGGCCTCGCGCAGCGACGGCCCAACCGCCACCGATGCACACGCGCGTTCCAGGTCGCGACGATGCGATTGCATGGCCTGCGCGCGCACGATCGCTTCCGACACGATGGTGCCGAGCGTACCGGTGGGATGGGTCCAGAGAGAAAATGCTTGCACTTCGGGGCTTATTCGGTTATTCTATTCGGGGGTTGTTCGGGCAGCACGATGGCCGCCTGTCTGGGCGGTCGCGCCAAACTCTGTAGGAGCAGCCATGCCGCTCACGAAACGCCAGCGCGAGATTCTAAACTACTTGACGCTCTACTCGGAGCAAAACGGCTACGCACCGAGCTTCGAGGAGATCGCGGAGAACTTCAGCTACAGCTCGCTGGCCACGGTGCATGAGCATCTCAGCAATCTGGAGCGCAAGGGGTTCATCAAGCGGTCCTATAATGAGAGCCGGGCCATTGAGATCCTGCCCAGCGACCTCATGCCAAGGGCTATCGAGCTTCCGCTGCTTGGAGCGGTAGCGGCGGGCGTGCCCATCGAGGCCATCGCGCACCAGGAGTCCATTGCAGTGCCGGATTCATTCGTCCAGCGCGGCGGTAATCACTACGTGCTGCGCGTACGGGGCAACTCGATGATCGAGGAGCAGATCCGCGACGGCGATTTCGTGGTGGTCAACGAGCGGCAACGCGCGGACAACGGCGAGATGGTCATCGCGATGCTGCACGGCAACTCGGCCACGGTCAAGAAGTTCTATCGCGAAAAGGATGGCCGCATCCGGTTGCAGCCCGCGAACGAGGCGATGGCGCCCATGTACGTGCATGAGAACGACATCACCATCCAGGGAATCGTTGTTGGGGTGATGCGGCGGTATTAGTGGAGGGCGTTTTGAAGGGCGCTGTGCGGTGGGAACGCGAATCTGGCGAATCTACGCGGATCCACGCCAATCGCATCTCGACCATTCCTGGCTCTGTGTCCAATGCCGCGCAGCGACTGTGGTTTTGATTTGCACGGGGCGCCGGTTCGCATTGCCGTCCACCGAGTGCAGTTGATTCGCGTGGATTCGCCATATTCGCGTGGATTCGCGTAACCCACCATCAACGCAGTTGCATAACGCTTTTCAAGACTGCCCGCCCTGCGTGGCCCGCAACCGATTCAATGCCAGCATGCCAACCCCATCGCGGAGACCCGCGCGAGCGGTGGCAATTGCGTCGCCGTAGTCCCGCGGCCCACCCGGTGACACATACAGCGCCGCCGCCGCGTTGAATACCACCGCCGCCGCGGCGGTTGGGGGCGCCGAGCCGTCGAGCACCGCTGTCACGGCCGCTGCGTTCTGCACCGGTGAACCCCCCGCGAGTTCTGCTGCATGGCCTGCGGCAAATCCGTAGTGCGCCGGGTCGATGCGCCATTCGCGCAGCTCGCCCTCGCGAATCTCCACCACGTGCGTGGTGCCAAGCGGCGAAATCTCATCCATACCAGGCTCGCCGTGCACTACCAGCGCGTGCACGGTCTCGAGCGCACGGAGCGCCCCCGCAATGAGTTGCACGCGCGTCGCGTCCGCCACGCCTACCACCTGCCGGCCGGCGCCCGCGGGATTCGCCAGGGGACCCACGATGTTCATCACGGTGGGAATTGCGAGTTCACGCCGTACCGGTCCCACGTGACGCATGGCGGGGTGCATCAGCGGCGCGAACATGAAGACGATGCCCGCCGTCCGGAGGGCGTGTTCCATGACGTCTACACTCACGTCCACCGGCACGCCAAGTGCCTCCAGGACGTCCGCGCTGCCACACTGCGACGTGAAGGACCGATTGCCGTGCTTCGCGATCCGCACGCCCAGCCCCGCGGCGAGAAGCGCCGCCGCCGTCGAAATATTGAAAGTCCCGATCGCGCCGCCGCCGGTTCCGCATGTGTCCACCAGGTCACCCGGCGCGTCGGCGCGAAGGCGGACCATTGCCCCACGCAGCGCGTCGGCAGCGCCGGCCACTTCATCCGTGGTTTCGCCCTTCACGCGCAGTCCAACCAGGAGGGCAGCCACCTGCGCGGGGGTCGCCTCACCCTGCATCACGGCCCCGAAGGCCGCCCGCGATTCCGCTTCGCTGAGCGAGGCGCCCATGGCGAGTTGACGGATGGCATGCTGGACGGGCGGGGCGGCGCTAGCTGACACTGAGGGTCTCGAGCATCCGGTCCGGGAGGCGCGCCTGCGTCGCGACGAGCGAGATCACGAGACCCAACAGGCGGACACGCTCCACGTCCTCCTCCACGAAAATGCCATGCATGGCCCGGTTCGCGAGGTTCACCACTCCAACCAGCGTGCCATGGTACACGAGCGGAAAGCTGATGAACGACCCCGTGGTGAAGAACTCGTCACGAATCAGGGGATGATGCCTGGCCTCCGCGACATCCTGCACCAGCAGCGGCTCGCGCGTGGCGGCCACCTTGCCCGCGACCCCTTCCCCGAACTGCACACGGTATCCCATGGGCACGTTGGGCGGGATCCCCCTGGCCGCGGCCAGATACAGCGCGTGCTGGTCTGGCGCATGCAGCAG
>JAYVNZ010000472.1:0-5535 GCA_043758185.1 Gemmatimonadaceae bacterium
TCCGGGCTGGCACAGCACGTGGACGCGCTGCCGAGCGAGCATGTCGTTCCGCCGGACCTGTGGCGCGGGATCCGCGCGGGCTTGTCGCCGCGCGAGGCAACCCAGGAGGCCGCGGGGCGCGGATACACGGGACAGATGCTGGCCGCCGCTGCACTCATCGCGATCATCTCGTCCGCACTGACCGTGATCACGCTGCAGGGCACACGGCTGCCGCGCGGTGCCGCTGCTCCGACAGTGGCGACGTCGGCACAGGCGGCCGCGCTGGCGCAAGGAGCTCCGGACGAACTCCGCTACGTGCGGAGCGCGGGGGTGCTCCAGGAGACGCTCGCGCAGCGCCGCGATTCCCTGGCGCCCTCCACCGTCGCCACGGTGGAGCGCAGCCTCCGCGTCGCCGACTCAGCGATCGCCGAGGCGCGACTGGCGCTGGCCAGCGATCCGGCCAACCGGATCCTCGCCAGGCTGCTCGCGTCCAACTACGAGCGCAAGATCGACCTCCTGCGGCGGGCGAACGAGCTCGCCCCGCGCACATGAGCCGCCGCGGCGCACTCCTGGTGCTCGCGTTGGCGTTGGTGGCCGCGCGCGTGCAGGCGCAACAGAACGTACTTGTCGGGCACGGCGCCACATCCACGGTTTCCGTGCGGCTGTACGCATCGGTCGGTGACGTGCACGTCATCGGGTGGGACCGCGACAGCGTGGAGATGACGGGTACGGTGCCAATCGGCGCTCGCGTGGAGATGTCGGGTGGCCCACCGTCCGAGCGGTCGCGCGGACTGAAGATGTTCGTCGAGACGCCGAGTGAACAGTCGGGTCGCGATGGCCGGCTGGTGTTGCGCGTACCACGTGGCGCACGTGTGTGGCTGAAGACCGGCAGCGCCGACATGGACGTGGCCGGCGTCACGGGAGGCCTCGACCTCAACGTGGTGGGCGGATCGATCACCGTGCACGGAAGTCCGCGCGAGCTGCGCGCGGAGAGCATGGATGGGGCGGTGGTGGTGAATGGTGCGCCCGAGTGGGTGCGTGTGAAGACCGCCACGGGTGACATCGTGCTGCACGGCGGCCAGGACATCGGCGCGTCCACGATCAGCGGGTCCATCCGTTCCAGTGGCGGCGAAGTGGAGCGCGTGAAGTTCGAGTCGACCACGGGCGGCGTCGCCCTCTCGAGCACGCTCGCGCGCGCGGCGTCGGTGGAACTGGAAACGCACAGTGGTGCCATTGACGTCGAGCTGACGTCGCGTGCCGAGGTCGACGTGGACGCCGCGACGATGACGGGCGTGATCGACAACCGGTGGGGACGCGGGCGGCCAACCGCCGGACGTGAGGGACGTGGCATGACGTTCACGTCGGCGTCGGGGGGAACGGGGGGCCACGTCGTCATCCGTACGTTCAAGGGAACCATTCGACTGCTCGCGCGGTGACGTCGCGCGACTAAGCATCGTGGAGCGTCCAGGCATCCAATCCGCACACACCCCAACGGAGGTAGTCATGTCTGGTTCACGCTCTCTCGTTCGTGTTGCGCTGCTTGGTAGCCTGGTTGCAGTTGCTGGCGTCGTCGGCACTGGCCAGTTCGTGGATGCGCGCGCCGCTGGCCTGTCCGGCCCCGCCTGGATCTCGATCGAGACGCCGGTGAACCCGTACGATGCGTCCACGCGCGGCGCGTTCCTCGTCGTGCATGCGTTTCATCACGGCGACGCGAGCGGCGTGCCGGTGACGGGAACGGCCGAGGGACTCGTGGGCGGGGAACGCCGTTCCATCACCCTGCACTTCTCGCCGACCTCGCGACCGGGCGCATATGCGCTCCGCAAGGAGTGGCCCGACGCGGGGACGTGGACGCTCGTCATCGCCGTGATGCAGCACGAGAACGACGGCGCCCAGGCGCTTGTGGACATCGGCAGTGATGGCGCCGTATCGCGCGTACAGGTTCCGACGCGTGTTGGCGAGCGCAACCTGCCGTTTCCACAGTTGCTGGCGGCGCGGGAGATCGACGTGGCCCTGCGGCAGCGTGCCAGGCTTGCGCAGGCGGCGCGGTAGCGCATTTCATGGCCTTCATGGGTGTACCGCCAGACCGGCGACTCGCCTGCACCGATTCGCATCCGCCGCGATGTTCCGTGGCGCCACCTCCGGAAGGTTCGCATGAGAAAGCTCATTGTGTCCGAGTTCATGTCGCTGGACGGTGTGATGCAGGCGCCAGGAGGAACGGACGAGGACCGCGATGGCGGATTCGCGCACGGCGGCTGGACAATTCCCTATTGGCACGACGACATCGGGGCAGCCTTCGGCGCGCTCATGCAGGATATTGATGCCTTCCTGCTCGGGCGGAAGACGTATGTCACACACGCCGAGGCCTTCGAGCCCATGCCGGCCGGCGATGTCTTTGGTGACATGATGAATGCACCACGCAAGTACGTCGTGTCCCGGACGCTCACGCAGGCTATCTGGCGCGACACCATCATCATTCGCGACAACGTGGTGGAGTCGGTGCGTGCACTGAAGGCACAGTCCGGAAGGAACATCCTGACGGACGGCAGCAGCCAGCTCGTCCACGCGCTCCTCGCACATGACCTCGTGGACGAGCTGCACCTGCTGATCTACCCGTTGACGCTGGGGATGGGCAAGCGCGTGATGCCACCGAACGGCGTGCACGCGACGTTCAGCCTGATGTCGGCGACACCGTACCCAAGCGGTGTCGTCGGGCTGCACTACGCGCGGCAGCACACTTGACGTCGACGTAAGCCGTAGTCGACGCGGTTTGCGTTCCGGTCCGCCTCAGGCACTGCCGTGCAAATCCCCGAGTGACCGACGCCAATCGATCCACCCGCGTATCGCGAGGACGAGGAATACCACGTACAGCACCGCCGTGATGTACAGGTGCTTGTACGTGAACACGCCCACGTACAGGACATCCACCGCGATCCACACCAGCCAGTTCTCCAGCTTCTTGCGGGTCATCATCCACTGCGCCACGAGGCTGGTGCTGGACAGGAAGGAATCCATGAACGGCAGGGCGGCATCCGTGGCGCCGCGGAGCACGAGCCCCAGTGCACCGGCGGCGCCCAGCCCGATCCCCGCGAGCAGCACGCCCAGCCGAGGTGTCGTGCGCGACACGCGCAACGTGGTGCGATGCTCGCCGCCGTACTGCCACTCGTACCAGCCGTACACCGACAACAGCGTGTAGATCACCTGGAGGCCCATGTCGGCATAGAGCTTCGCGCGATAGAACACCAGCGCGTACACCACCACGTTCACGATCGCGGTAGGCCAGCTCCAGATATTCTGGCGCACGCTGAAGTAGACGCTGACGGCGCCGAACAGCGCAGCCACGAGTTCGAGTGATGACATGCGGGATGGTGAGTCGTCTACAGCAATGAGGAGACCTGCGCTGGCCGTACCGCGCGGGTTCGTTGCAGCGCAGGACGAGGATAGCGTTCTGGCAGGAACTCCGCGACAGGACTGTGGCGCCCGTCACAGTCCATTGCAGGCTCGATCAACTATTTTACAGCCATGCGCACATCCCGATATCTCGCCCTGACTCTTGCCGCCCTTGTCGCGGCCTCGTTACCCGCGATGGCCCAGCGGCCCGCCAAACCTGTGACACCGGTCAAGCCCTCGGCACCCGCCGCCGCAGCTGCCGACTCCAGCGATGACGACTCCAGCGACGACGAGGACGGAGGCGTCCGCCAGTTTCAATTCGGCGTCGCCGCTGGTGCCCTCAACTACGACGCAGGTCGCAGCGAGCAGGCACTCGGCGCCGTCGTGCGCTGGGCTCCCGTGCCCTGGTTCTCCTTTTCCGCGAGCCCCACATCCGTGCGCGCGCGAGAAGCGGCGACGCCCACACTGCCATCGAGCACACGGAGCGGCCTCACCGACATTCCTCTCGAAGCCACCCTGTCGCACGGCTTCGCCGGCGTGCTGTGGAGGCCGAGCGTGGCGGGGTCATTCGGGGTGACGCTTCCGGTCGGGGACACATTGAGTGGGCTTGGCTCTGGTACGGTGGGCTACTCTGCGAGCGGCGGGATCGGCTTCGCGCCCGCTGAGGGCGTGTGGGTACATGCCGGCGCAGGGAGGTCGCTCACTCGCTTTTCCGTGCAGTCGGCCTTCAGCAGTGGTTCGGGCTGGGGGGACATCAGTGCCGGTGCGTCGCTTGGAAAGCACCTGGAAGCCAGCGCCGGCTTCAGCAGCGATCTCGGCGCGGTGGACTCCACGCTGGGGCGGTCCAGGTCTGTCGAGGGCGGCATGTCATTCGGCGTGGGGCGAGCAGGCACGGTGAACCTGTCTGCCAGCCATGGCGTGAGCGGCGTCGCACCGAAGTGGAGCTTTGCGCTCGGCGTCGGTACCGCGTTTCCCTACCTCAGTCGTCTCGGCGGCGGCTCCACCAACGAAACACTGCAGCAGACATTCGGCGGTGGTACGCATGGCCTGGGCAATGGCAACGGCAAGGGATCGGGCACCGGTACGACGACTGGGGGCACCACGACGACTACCAACGGCAGGGGACGCGGCCGGAAGCCGTAGCGTGTCAGCCTGCGAAGAGTGCACGCCATGAGTGAACGCCTCGGCCTTCTCCTGCGCGTGACGTCCGGGCCGGGCGTGCTGCACGTGCTCACAGGCGTCATTGCGCATCACGGCGGCGATATCACGTCTGTGGAGATTGCGGGCGGCACGCCGGATACGCGCGTGTATTTCGACATCGTGGTGCCGGGTGATCCCGCGCCGCTGCTCGAGGAGTTGCGCGCGCTGCCCGCAGTGCTCGAGTTGAACCGCGTGCAAACGCTGGACAAGGTCTACGGGAAGCGCATCATCATCATGGGCGGCGGCGCGCAGGTGGGCCAGGTCGCCATTGGCGCAATCTCGGAGGCCGACCGCCACAACATCCGTGGCGAACGCATTTCGGTGGACACCATTCCGCTGGTGGGAGAACAGCCACTCGCCGATGCGGTACGCGCAGTGGCCCGCCTGCCTCGTGCATGTGCGCTGGTGCTTGCCGGATCGCTGATGGGTGGTGACATCGAGCGTGCGGTGCGCGAGGTGCGCGCGCAGGGATTGCTGGTCGTGAGCCTGAACATGGCCGGGAGCGTGCCCGCCGCGGCAGACCTCGTGGTGACAGATCCCGTGCAGGCGGGGGTGATGACGGTGATGGCCATCGCGGATACGGCAAAAATGGACGTCGCGCGACTGGGACGGCGGGTGTTCTGACCTCGACGTAACTCGGCGCGCACTACGCTCGCTGGACGGGTGACGGCGAACAGGAACTCCCGTGCGCCGTCAAGCCGCCGTCTGGCGGCGAGCCGTCATCAGCATCGAACATCGTCGGCCGTGCGGTTGGGGTCAGGCGATCTTGGTGTACTTCACCCCACGCTCCTGAAGCTGCGTCAACGCGACGACCATCGCGGGCACGATCATCACCCCGGGCAGCAGACTCGCAATGATGGCCGGCCTGATCTCCTCGGCCGTACCGAGACCGGCCGCCGCGAGCTTGGCCGTGGCGCCGGCAATCGTGTTGTTGCAGATGAGGAAGCGCACGCCACGCTTCTGGAGTGC
>JAYVNZ010000473.1:0-6727 GCA_043758185.1 Gemmatimonadaceae bacterium
TGACCGTTCCGCGCGTGCTTCCCGTCGATTCACAAGACATCGCGCCCACCGTAGCGACGCGGCCTGCGGGGGCCGTCCGGCCACCCGCTGACTCGGGCACATACGCCATGTGCTACGCGGTCAGCACCACAGCAGACCCCCTCGGTGCCTACAATCGCTACGAGTTCACCCGCCCCCTGTTTCCCGATTACCCGCGGCCCGCCGTGTGGCCTGACGGCTACTACGTGCCGTCGAGCACGGGGGACGAGGTGATCCAGAAGCACGCGTGCGTCGTGGACCGCGTACGCATGCTTGCGGGCGAGGATGCCACCGAACAGTGCGTCGTCATTGACGGCGTCAACTTCCTCAACAATGCGGATCTCGATGGCACGCAGCTTCCGCCCGCAGGTGCCCCCAACATCATGCTGGCCGCTGGCGGCACGCAGTTGAAGAAGGTGGTGGAAGACGATGGTATCTATGCGTGGAGCTTTCACGTCGACTGGAAGGATTCGTCGAAAACCCGCATCGAGGGACCACGCAGGATCGCCGTTGCGCCGTATCACTACCTGTGCGACGGTCAGCTGACCAATTGCGTTCCGCAGCCCGGCACCGATCGCGGACTCGATGCGCAGGGCGACAAGCTCATGTCACGCGTCGTCTATCGCCGCATCGGACGTCGCGAGTCCATCGTCGCTGTGCACTCGGTGAACACACGCGCGGGTGGCGGCGTGCGCTGGTACGAATTCCGCCTCGGCGCGCGGCGTGAGGTGACGCTCTACCAGCAAGGCACCTATGCGCCTGGCGGCTCATACCGATGGATGGGCAGCCCCGCCATCGATGCCCTTGGTAACATCGGCATCGGATACTCGTTCGGCGGCTCGCCTCGTTTCGCCGGGCAGCGGTTTGCCGGTCGGCGCGCAGGGGATCCGCGAGGAGTGCTCACGCTGGGCGAGGCCGTGCTCGTGGAAGGAGCGGCATCGCAGGCCAACACGCTTCGGTGGGAGGACTATACCACGACCGCCGTTGATCCCACGGATGACTGCACCATCTGGTATGTTGGCGATTACCTTCGCGCCGGCGCTACGAGCTATTCCTCGCGCATCGGTGGATACCAGATGCCGGGTTGTGCCGGTCGGGCACGCTGATTCAGTCCGCGGTGACTGCGCGCGCTGAGCGGGCGGGGTGACGCTATAGCGTTTCCGTGGTGCGTACGCAAGGCTCCCCTTACTCCAGACCTCGCAGATCTGCAGGAACGGCGATGCCGGTTTCCTCCCAGCTGCGCACATCGGTCAGCAGCGCGCAGGATGCCCTCAGGAGCGGCATCGCGAGCAGCGCCCCGGATCCCTCTCCCAGGCGGAGCTCGAGGTTCAGCAACGGACGCAACGCCATTCGTTGGAGCATGGCCGAGTGCCCGGGCTCTCCACCGACATGCGCGGCAACACAATAATCCATGGCGCATGGTGCCATCGCGTGCGCCACCAGCGCGGCCGCGCAGACGATGGCGCCATCGAGCACGGCGACCCGCCCCGATGCTGCGCACGCGAGTACCGCCCCCGTGATGGCCGCGATTTCCAGCCCGCCCACCTCCGCCAGCACGGTAACTGGATCGGCAACGTCGGCACGCAAACGGGCGCGAGCCAGCGCGAGCGCCACAAGCCGTCGCTTTCTCGCCGAGGCTTGCGCGCCCACACCGGTGCCCGCGCCGACCGTCTCGTCGGCCGTCAGCCCCAGCACGAGCGCCGCGATCGCCGCGGCGCTCGTGGTATTGCCGATCCCGATCTCGCCCAGCAACACAGGCTGTGCGTCAGCGCACGCGGTGACGCTCGCGATGCCGACGGCCATGGCGCAGAGCACTTCATTGCGTGTCAGCGCCGGTTCCACCGAGAGATCCCGCGTGCCGCGACGGACCTTCCGGTGCACGAGCGCAGTACCCGCATCGAACGCGTGGTCGACTCCGACGTCCACCAGCGTGATGCCGACTCCTGCCTCGCGCGCCAGCGCACTGCAGACCGCTCCGCCCGCGAGCACGGTGTAGCACAGCTTCGTCGTCACCTCCGCGCGGTAGGCACTCACCCCGTGCACCGCCACGCCATGGTCGCCCGCAAACAACAGCAGGTGTGCCGCACTCGCACGGGGCGCCAGCGTCCCCTGCGCACGTGCCATGCGTACCGCGAGTGTCTCGATGGCACCCAGACTGCCCAGCGGCCTGGCGAGACTGTCGAGGCGCCGTTCGGCAGCGGCGGCGAGAACGCCGTCGGCATCCGGCCGCGCGATGTGTGCGAGCGTGGCCGCGATGAGTGCCTGCGCAGCCTCCACGTCCGCGATCCCGACGAATGGCGCTTCCGCGAGGACTATCAAGGGCTCCACCGGACGCTCAGCCCCGTGCGTGGCGCGCACATCGCCGCCCGCCCAGCGCTCGTCGTGCACCACGGCGTCGAGTGGCAATCGCTGACGCCAACCGGTGGTCGAGAGCATGGGGCTCTCGGGAAACACCACGGGATAGCCGACGCACAGGTACGCGATCGGCACCACGCCGTCGGGGAGCCCGAACAGCGACACTAGCTCAGCGGGTTCCACTATGCTCACCCAGCCCACGCCTACGCCTTCCGCACGCGCGGCGAGCCACAGGTTCTGCACCGCGAGACATGTGCTGTACCGGTCCATCTCGGGGATCGTGTCGCGACCGAGCACGTGGGGACCGCCACGCAGCGTATCGCAGGTCACGCAGATGGCGAGCGGCGCATCGAGAACGCCCTGGAGCTTCAGGGCGCCGTATGCCACGGCGCGATCGTCCTCGTAATGTCGTGCGGCGCGCTCGTTCGCAGCGCGGAACGCCTCGTACGCGCGGCGGCGGGTTTCCTCGCGGCGCACCACGATGAAGTCCCACGGCTGCATGAAGCCCACCGAGCCGGCCTGGTGTGCGGCGCCCAGGATGCGATAGAGCACGTCATCGGCGACGGGATCGGGGCGAAAGTTGCGGATGTCGCGCCGCCGCGCGATGACATCGTACACGGCCTCGCGAGCGCCCACTGGCATCGCGTCACGGTCAGCACTCATGCCGCGCCCGACATCTCCGCTGCGCGGCGCAGCGTTTCCGTGCGGACCCCTGTTGCGCCCATGCGCACGATGACGCACGCGGCGTTCGGCTGGTCCACGGTCCAGAATGCGTCCATCGGCAGGCCCAGCATGGGGAGCAGCAACACGCGATTGACGTGGCCGTGCGCAGCCACGAGCACCGTCTCTCCTGCGTGGCGCGCAACGATGCCATTCCAGGCCGGCACCACGCGCGCCTGTACGTCGACGAGCGATTCGCCCTCCGGAAAGCGCACGGCCCAGGGCGTGTCACGCCAGCAGGAGTCGAGCGGTTCGTGTCGCGCCTTGCGATGCTCGGGCGTGAGTCCCTGGAGCACACCGTAGGACAGCTCATCCAGATCCGGCAAAGGCAGCGCACGCACTCCGGAGCCCTCGAGCAGGATGTCCGCCGTCATCCTCGCGCGGGACAGCGTGGAGCTGTAGGCCGCATCGAAGTGCACGGCGCGCAACTCGTTCGCGAGGGCACGCACCTCCAGTTCGCCGCGCGCCGAGAGGGGCACATCGGCCCTGCCCTGGTAGCGACCCGCGTCGTTCCACTCGGTGGCGCCATGACGCACGAGGTAGATCGTGGTGGTCAGCGTCACAGCTCGATTCCGGGCTGCGCACCGATGCCCTGGTCACGATAGGGATGTTTCACGAGCGTCATTTCCGTGACGAGATCGGCCGCATCGATGAGTTCCTGCGGCGCATTCCTGCCGGTGATCACCACGTGCGTGCCCGTGGGACGCGCGCGGATGGCGTCCAGCACGTCCGTTATCGGGAGCCAGCCAAACGTCAGCGCATACGTGAGCTCATCGAAGATCACGACGTCGTACTCGCCCGAGTGCAGCGCGTCGCGGCAGTGCGCCCACCCCTGCTCTGCGAGCGCGCGATCCTCGGCGATGTTCTCGGTGAGCCAGGTGAAACCGTCCCCGAGCGGAATGATCGTCACGCCCAGCCGCTCGGCGGCAATGTGCTCCCCGCAGCGTGTCTTGCCGCTCTTGATGAACTGGAACATCGCCACCTTCATGTCGCGGCCCGTAGCGCGCAACAGGATGCCGAGTGCCGCTGTCGACTTGCCCTTGCCCTTGCCTGTGTTGACGATGAGCAGTCCATTCCGCTGCTCGCGTGGCGGCACGCGGTACGGCCCCACCTGCTTCTTCTTCGGACGCGGTGCCTTTCGGGTCGGCGCTGCCGAGGTGGGCGTGTCACGCTGCGGCGCGAGGGGATCGGTGCGTTCGTCGTCGGTCACGATGATCTGGGAATGTCTCGTCCCGTTGCGCCCGTGAGTGTCGCGAGTGCTGTGAGGAGGAGCGCGTTGTCGGACGGTGTGCGGGCCGCTACGCGGATGTACTCCGGCAGCCCGAACGAAGAGCAGTCGCGCACGCGAACGCCATGCGACCGCAGGAGCGCGGATCGCACGACCGCCGCACGTCCCACGCGCGCGAGCAGCATGTGGGAATCGGTGGGCGCCGTGGGTATTCCCAGCGCGTCCAACTCCGATATCAAACCGCCTGCGTGACGCCTGAGCAGGCGCGTAGTGCGGCGCACATACGCGCGCGCGTCGTCGCTGAAGGCAGCCGTGACAGCCTCCTGTGCCATGAAGGACACGGGCCACGGCGGCCGCACGCTCTCGATGACGCGGATGACAGCGGGGCTCGCGGACGCCAGCGCCACCCGCACGCCGGCAAGCGCGTGAGCCTTGGTGAGAGAGTGGAGATGGATCACCGCCGGATGACTGGGCAGCGCCGGCCCATCCACCGGCCGCTCGAGGAAGTCGTCGTATGCCTGGTCGATGACGAGCAACCCCTTCACGCGCGCACATGCATCCGCCAGCTGGGCGAATTCGGAAACGGACCAGCCGCGTCCCGCGGGATTTCCCGGCGAGCACAGAAATACGAGACGCGGAAGAATGCGCTGCACCGCGGCAAGATACGCTGCCAACGACGTGCCCATGCCGAGCGCCGCCAGCGATCCGGACCACCGTCCCACGCGTGTGACATGCGCGCCCTGCAGTACGGCCGACCGTTCGTATTCGCCAAAGGCGAATCGCGGCACGAGCACGCGATCGCCATGCGCCAGCACCGCGGCGGACACCGCATGGATGAGTTCCGCCGCCCCGCCACCCACGGCCAGCGAATCCGGTGCACAGTTCCATCGCTCGGCGACGATGCGCCGCGCCTGCTCCGACGTCGCCTCCGGATAGGCCTCCCACGCCCGGCCACGCGCGGCCTGGAGGAGGGCGCGCCGTACGACCGGTGCCGCACCATACGCATTGAGCGACACACTGAAGTCGGCCCGCACCGGCAGGCCCTGCTCGTCCGGCATCGCGGCGCCGCCGTGTACGGTCACGTCGACGCGCCTGTTCACGGTACGACTACCCATCAGGCGCGCCCCCGAACTGCCACCGCCAGTTCGGTGAAGGCGACGGCACCGAGTGCCGCGGCGGCCACCAGCCGGCGACAGCGCGCAAGGTCATCCACATCCGGCTGCCGGCCAGTCGCATTGAGACAGTACGTGTCCCGCTTGTCGAGCCGGACACCCAGCGCGCCAGCCGCAGCCGCCATGGGCCAGCCTGCGTTCGGGCTCGGCGTGCGACGCGCGTCGCGCAGAGCGGTGTGCGCGGCTTGCGAAGCAGATCCGCCAACCCACGGCGCCGCCGCCACGAGCAGGCCGGCCGTCACGCGCGAGGGCAGCAGGTTGAGCAGGTCGTCGAGGCGCGCCGCGCTCTTGCCCAGCCATTCCAGTTCCGGCGTGTGGTACCCGAGCATCGCGTCGGCTGTGTTGACGAACCGATAGGCATATGCGGCAGGCAATCCGGCCAGCGCATAGGCCATCAATGGCGCCACTAGTCCATCGCTGAGGTTTTCAGCCAGTGATTCGATGGCGGCTCCAGCAATCTCGTGCCGCGACAGCGTGCGCACGTCGCGGGACACCAGGTGCCATCCGAGGAGCCGTCGCGCCAATGGAAGATTGCCAGCACGCAGGGCGCCCTCCACATCGCGCCCGGCACTCAGCAGCGCGCGGAGCGAGAGCGCCGGCTTCAGCAGCGCTCCGTGCATCATGCAGCGCGCCACTGATCCCCGCGTGCCGAGTGTGCCCAGCCTCGCCGCCGAGCTCGCGATGACCGCCGAGAGTGCGGCGCCTCCCACCGCGAGCGTGAGCCCCGTGAGCAGGTCCAGCGAAGTGTGATGCCCCGCGCCGGCACGGCGACGGACACCGGCAATCACGCGCCCCATGCCCACTGTGGGATGAAATGCTGCAGGTGGCTCGCCCGCCGCGAGGTCGATCGCGAGCGCCACCCATGCGACACCGGAAACTCCGGGCCGCCTGCGTGAACGCCACGATGCACCCGACATCAGAAGCTCGTCGTGAGTCGCAGGAGGATGGACCGGCCGGGAAGGCTGTAACCGCGCTTCTCGTAGTAGTTCTCGTCAGTCAGGTTGGCGAGCGTCACGTCCGCGCGAAGCCGCTCCATCAACCGCACGCCACTGGTGGCGTCGAGCACGAGGAAGGGCGGATACTCCACATCGGCGAAGATCGCGGGGTCGGAGAAATCGGAGTCACGGCGGCGACCCACGTAGCGCGCCCCGATACGTCCGCGGAACAGACGAAAATCGTCGTAGTCCAGCGCACCCGTGATGGTCGCACGCGCCACGTTGCGAATGGGCTGCTC
>JAYVNZ010000474.1:0-5769 GCA_043758185.1 Gemmatimonadaceae bacterium
GGGCCAACGTGTGGGCCTCCCGCGAAGGTCATGGCGTGACGTATTCGACACATCTGGACACGGTGCCGCCGTACATTCCGCCCCGGCTCGAGAGCAGTCGGCTCTACGGCCGAGGTGCCTGCGACGCCAAGGGCATTGCGGCGGCAATGCTGTGTGCGGCGGAGCGGCTGGTGGAGTCCGGGGAGCAACGCGTCGACCTGCTGTTTGTGGTGGGTGAGGAGAAGGGATCCGACGGCGCGCGCGCCGCGAATCACCTGGCCGCAACGAGCCGCTACCTCGTGAATGGCGAGCCCACGGAGAGCAAGCTCGCGTCCGGGGCCAAGGGATCACAGCGCGTCATCGTGCGCACGCGCGGCCGCGCGGCGCACTCCGCCTATGCGGCATTGGGCGTGTCGGCCATCGAGCCCATGCTCGCCCTCCTGCCGACGGCAAAGTTGCTTCCACTGCCGACCGATCCCGACCTGGGCGACACCACGGTCAACATCGGCACCATCCACGGCGGCACCGAAGCGAACATCATCCCAGCGCTCTGCGAATCCGAACTCATGTTCCGCCTCGTGAGCGACGTCGCGCCGCTGCGCGAGGCCGTCGTGCAGTGGGCCGATGGCAAGGCGGAGCTCGAGTGGGGCTCCCACATTCCCATGCAGCGTTTTCACACGATTCCCGGGTTCGAGGTGGCGCCGGTCGCATACACGTCGGACATCCCGTTGTTGAGCCGCTGGGGCACGCCGTTGCTGTTCGGCCCGGGCTCCATTCACGTGGCGCATACCACGGAGGAGTACATCGAGGTGGCCGAGTTGCGTGCGGCAGTCGATGCCTATGAGCGCATCGCGCGCGCGGTCCTGGCCTCATGAGTTCCGCACCGGACCGCCGGACGCCGGTTGCCGTCCTCGGCGCCACGGGCGCGGTGGGGCAGACGTTCATTCGCCTACTCGATGGACACCCCTGGTTCCGCCTTGCGGAAGTCGCCGCGTCCGAGCGTTCCGCGGGCAAGACGTATGGGGAGGCCGCGCGATGGGTGGGCAACAGTGACATGCCCGATGACATCCGCTCGCTGACCGTGCTGGCGTGTGATCCGGCAGTCGTGACCTCGCGCATCGTGTTCAGCGCGCTCGATTCCTCCGTGGCGGGAGACGTGGAGGCGGCCTTCGCGCGCGCCGGCCGCATGGTGCTCAGCAATGCGCGGAACTTCCGCATGGACGACGACGTGCCCCTCGTCATCCCCGAAGTGAACGCGGATCACCTCGCCCTGATCGACGTGCAGCGGAAGATGCGCGGGTGGACTGGCGCCATCGTGACGAACGCCAACTGCGCGTCCATCATGGCCGTCATGCCGCTGGCGCCACTGCACGCGGCATTCCGCATCGACCGTCTGTTCATCGCCACGATGCAGGCGGTGTCGGGTGCAGGGTATCCCGGTGTGCCGTCGCTGGACATCCTCGGGAACGTGGTGCCGTTCATCAAGGATGAAGAGCCGAAGATCGAGACGGAGATACAGAAGATGCTCGGGCGCCGGGTGAATGACCGCATCGAGCCCGCGACGATGGTGATCAGTGCGCACGCCAACCGCGTTCCCGTCGAGAATGGCCACACGGTCTGCCTGTCCGTGGGGTTCGAGCGCCGCGTGTCGGCCGCGGACGCGCTCGAGGTCCTGCGCGCGTGGCGGGGCGACGCGGCTGCGCACGGGTTGCCGAGTTCGCCAGAGCGAGCGCTCGTGGTGTCGGACCTGCCCGATCGGCCGCAACCGCGTCGCGACGTCGATGCGGGCCGCGGCATGACCGTGACAGTTGGCCGCGTGCGTGCGGATGCGCTGTTCGACGTCAAGCTCGTGGCGATGGGGCACAACACCATTCGGGGCGCCGCGGGCGCCTCCGTGCTGAACGCGGAGCTGCTCGTTGCGAGCGACCGGATGTCCGGCGCGTGATCGTCTGCAAGTTCGGCGGCACGTCCGTCGGCGACGCGCAGGCGATCGCGCGAACCGCGGCGATCATCGCCGGCCGGCGCGCGCGCCAACCCGTGGTCGTCGTGAGCGCGCTTGGCGGCGCCACCAACACGCTGCTCCAGATTGCCGAGCAATCCGCCAAGGGACAGCTCATTGGGGCACTGAGTGCGGTGGAGTCGCTGCGGGACCGCCACCTGAAGCAGACGGAGACCCTGCTGGGGGATGACGCGTCGACGTGTGCGGACATCAGCGGCGAGCTGTCTGCCATGTTCGACGAACTGGCGGCGCTCGCCGAGGCGCTGAAGACGCTGGGCGACCTCACGCCCCGCTCCCTGGATGCCATTGCATCACTGGGTGAACAATTGTCATCGGTGCTTGTCGTGGCCGCGTTCCGCGCGCATGGACTGCCCGCGGAGCACGTGGACGCGCGCCAGGTGATGATCACGGACGCGCAGTACACGCGCGCGGAGCCGCAAGCGGAGTTGATCGCCGAGGCGGCACAGCGGCTCATCATGCCGGTGGTGCGCGCGGGTGGCATTCCCGTACTGGGCGGCTTCATCGGCTCCGCGCTGGGTACGGGCGTGACGACCACGCTGGGCCGCGGCGGCTCGGATTACAGCGCCTCACTTGTCGGCGCCGCGCTCCAGGCTGAGGCGATCGAGATCTGGACGGATGTCGACGGGATGCTGACTGCCGATCCGCGGGTGGTACCCGACGCCAGGCTCATCGAGCGCATCGGCTTCGAGGAGGCGTCGGAGCTCGCCTCGTTCGGCGCCAAGGTGCTGCACCCGAACACCATTGCACCGGCCGTGATGCGCGGCATTCCCGTGTGGGTGCTCAACTCCGCGCGGCCCGATGGCACGGGCACGCTCATCACCTTCGATTCGCCGCGGCGCGCAGTGACGGCCATTGCAGGCAAGAGCGGGGTCACGCTCGTGAAAGTGCGCAGCCCGCGCATGCTGCTCACGGAAGGATTCATGCGCACGCTGTTCGAGGTGTTCGAGCGGCATCATACGTCCGTCGACGTCGTGGCCACGAGCGAGGTGAGCGTGTCGGTCACGATCGACGACGCGTCGCGACTCGAGGCGCTGGTCATCGACCTGCGCTCGCTCGGCGACGTGACGATGGAGCGCAATCGCGGCATCGTGTCCATCGTGGGCAACGGGCTCAGTGACGGGGGCTCTGCCATGGCGACCGCGCTGGGTGCCATCGGCGAGCTGCGCGTGCACATGTTGTCGTTGAGCTCCAGCGGCATCAACCTGACTGTCGTGGTCGACGGCGAGCAGGTGAATCCGGCGATGCAGCGGTTGCACCGCGCGTTCTTCACCGCGCCGGCGGCATCATGAGCGCAGTGCGGATCGCGCTCATCGGGATGGGGAAGATGGGCCGCGCTATTGCGCAGCTCGCGCCGGAGCGCGATGCGACGATCGTTGCGGAACTCGACGCGGCGGACACGTCTGGCGGGCAGGTCACGCGTGCGTCGCTCAACGGTGCCGACGTTGCCATTGAATTCACGCAGCCGACGGCTGCACCAGCCAACATTCGCGCGTGCATCGCGGTGGGCTGTCCTGTCGTGGTGGGAACCACGGGCTGGTATCATGAGATGCCCGCCCTGACGCGCGAAGTCATGGCGGCAGACGGCGCGCTGCTGGCGGCGCCCAACTTCTCCGTCGGCGTCGCCATCTTCGACCGGGTGGTTGCGGAGGCCGCGCGCTTGTTCGGCAGAGTGCCGGGTTTTGACGCGCACCTTGTGGAGACGCACCACCGCCAGAAGAAGGATGCGCCATCGGGCACCGCTGGTTCACTGGCGCGCTCGGTGGAGGAAGCCATGGGACGCCCGATCGACATCACCAGTGTGCGCGTGGGTTCGGTGCCGGGTACGCATGAAGTCGTGTTCGATGGCGCATTCGAGCAGGTCCGCCTGGTGCACGAAGCGCGCGACCGGCGTGTCTTCGCGGAAGGCGCCCTCGTTGCCGCGCACTGGCTCGTGAGCCGACGCGGGGTCTATGGCATGCAGGACCTTCTCACGATGGAGCCCCATGACTGACGGCAGGCTGGTGGGCTGCGGTACGGCGTTGATCACGCCATTCACCGCGAGCGGTGCGGTCGATGAACGCGCGCTGCGCGGCTTCGTGCAGTGGCAGCTGGACGAGGGCATCGACTTCGTGGTCCCCTGTGGATCCACGGGCGAGGCCGCGACGATGACCTTCGAGGAGCATCGCCGCGTGGCGGAGCTCACGGTGGAGCAGGTGGCGGGTCGCGTTCCGGTGGTGGCGGGCGCGGGCTCCAATGACACGGTCAAGGCCATCGAGCTGTCACGCGCCATGCGCGAGGCTGGCGCCACGCACCTGCTCCACGCGTCGCCCATGTACAACAAGCCGCCACAACGCGGCATCGTTGCTCACTTCACGGCCATCGCGGATGCGGTGGATCTCCCCATCGTGGTGTACAACGTCCCCGGTCGCACGGGCAGCAATATCGAGGCGGCCACCACGCTCGAGCTCGCGCGGAACCCGCGCATCGTGAGCGTGAAGGAGGCGTCGGGCAACCTGCCGCAGGTCACCGATTGCATCCAGGGGCGACCCAGTGGATTCACGGTGTTGTCTGGCGACGACGAGTTCACGCTGCCCATCATCGCGCTGGGCGGTGACGGACTGATTTCCGTGGTGTCCAACGTGGTCCCGCGGCTCATGACGGAGCTCGTCGCGCTGAGTCGCGCCGGTCGCATCGCCGAGGCGCAACAACTTCACATGCGCCTGCTTCCGTGGATGCGGGCGGCCTTCGTCGAATCGAATCCCATTCCCGTCAAGGCGGCACTCGCGATGATGGGCCGGTGCGAGAATGCGCTGCGCTCTCCCCTGGTCCCCATGGCGGCGAGTCACGACGCCGTCGTGCGCGACGCACTGCGCGCGGTCGGGGCACTCACATGACCAACACAACCCCAATTGTGCTCGACGCAGCATTCACGGCCGACCTCCTGAGGTGTGCCGATACGCCAGCAGGCGAGGCGCTACCAGCCCACACCGAACAGCTTGTCGATACGCTGCTCGGCGCCCTGGAGCGCGGCGAGGTCCGGGCAGCGGAGCGCGACGCGGCGGGCACCTGGCACGCCGTGCCCTGGGTCAAACGAGGCATCCTCCTCGGCTTTCGTGCCGGCCGCATCGTGGACATGTCGCTCGGTGGTCATCACGGCGAGCCGCGGCTGGGGTTCTTCGACAAGCACACATATCCTCCGCAGCGCATGACGGTCGCAAACGGCGTGCGTGTGGTGCCGGGTGGATCGTCCGTGCGTCGTGGGGCCTATCTCGCGCCGGGTGTCGTGTGCATGCCCCCGATGTACGTGAATGTGGGCGCGTGGGTCGGGGCAGGTACCATGGTTGATTCGCATGCCCTCGTCGGCTCGTGCGCGCAGGTCGGCGAGCGCGTGCACCTCAGTGCGGCCGCGCAGATCGGCGGCGTGCTGGAGCCGGTGAATGCGGCGCCGGTGGTGATCGAGGACGACGTGCTCGTTGGTGGCAATTGCGGTGTGTACGAGGGCACCATCGTGCGGAACAAGGCCGTGCTCGCGGCGGGCGTTGTGCTAACGCGCGGCACGCCGGTGTACGACCTGGTGCACGAGCGCGTCTATCGCGGTTCGGCGGACGCGCCGCTCGAGATTCCAGCAGGGGCCGTCGTGGTGCCGGGCGCGCGACGCGTCACCACAGGTTGGGGTGCGGAGCAAGGCCTCTCGCTCCAGACACCGGTCATCGTGAAGTATCGCGACGAACGCACTGACCTCGCCACGGCACTCGAAGGGTGGCTCCGCTGACTGATTCCACGCTGACGGT
>JAYVNZ010000475.1:0-2787 GCA_043758185.1 Gemmatimonadaceae bacterium
ATGAGGTAGTGCTTCACATCCGTGAGGCCCACGCCTGCCAGGATGGTGAGGAACGCGGCGACGCGAATGGCCGTGAACGTGGGGCCAAAGTGCCACATCGACATCGCCCACAAGGTACCGATCCCGAGCTCCAGCAGCGGATAGATGGCCGAGATGGACTCGTCGCAGCAGCGGCAACGCGCGCGGAGCACGAGCCAGCTGAACAGCGGAATGTTCTCGAACCACGCCAACTGATGCCCGCAATGCGGGCACCGTGACCGAGGGCGCATCACGCTGAGGTCGCGCGGCCACCGTGCCACGCAGACATTCAGGAACGATCCGAAGCAGAGGCCGACGACGAACGCGTAGACGGTGGCGAGCTGGGAGAGGTTCACGTGCGCAGCTGATAGAGAAGGATGCCG
This sequence comes from Gemmatimonadaceae bacterium, assembly GCA_043758185.1. Classification (GTDB taxonomy): domain Bacteria; phylum Gemmatimonadota; class Gemmatimonadetes; order Gemmatimonadales; family Gemmatimonadaceae; genus AG11. Next base: position 402 of record JAYVNZ010000475.1, read on the forward strand.
GTGGCCACGGCGACATTGAGCGATTCAACAACGAGTCCGATCGGGAGGGCAACGAGCTCCGCGGCGTGAGCGCGGGCTTCCGGCGACAGCCCCGCCCCTTCATTCCCAACCACGAGGGCGAGCCGAGCGGGCGCCTGCATCGCGTCCAGCGGCGAGCCGCCCGCGTCCGCGCCCCAGATGGCTACCGCGTTCGCGGACGCGAAGCCAGCCAGCTCGTTCCACGTGGTCTTGAGTACCGGAAAGTGAAAGCTCGCTCCCATCCCACTACGGACGACCTTGCCGTTCCATAGGTCAACAGTGCCTGGAAGGGCGAGGGCCGCTGTGGCTCCGAGGGCCGCGGCTGTGCGGAGGATGGTGCCGACGTTGCCCGGATCCTGGACAGCGTCCAGCACCACGATTCGGGCGGTCTCACCCAGGATGAGGCCGTCGAGGGTAAGGTCCGGGACCTCTGCGATGGCAAGCACTCCCTGTGGCGACTCGGTTTCGGCAGCGCTGGCGAAGTCGAGCGGCGGAATTTCCGCGATCTCGATTCCCGCGGTGCGAAGCATGCCTAGTAGTGCAGCACCTCGGGGCGCATCGGTCAGTTGGGGGGCGACGAGTACGCCCCGCACCACCAAGGGGGAGCGCAGCAGCTCCTCCACAGCGCGAACTCCCTCGGCGGTAAAGAGGTGTTGTTTGTCGCGCGCTTTTCGTCGCCGCAGGTCGCGCGCTAAAGTGAGGAGCTTCAAGGTGTTATGAATGCGCCGGGCAGGAATGGGTCTTGCGAGACGACCCGGCGTCCGCTTCGACGAGAGAGTGAGCAATGAAAAAATTACTGGGTGTGGCGCTCGTGGTTACGATGACGGCCTGCGGTGTCTCGACGCAACAAGAAGTCGAGATGGGCCAGCAGTACTCGGCGCAGATCAATCAGGAGCTTCCCATCGTCCAGGATCCCGAGATCAACCGGTATCTCAACCTGATCGGCGACTCCATTGCGCGCCTCACGTCGAGAAGCGACCTCACGCAGGCCAATGCGTGGCGCTTCTACATGGTGGACAGCAGGGAAGTGAACGCCTTTGCGGTCCCTGGCGGGTTCATCTATGTAAATCGCGGCCTCATCGAGCGGACGCAGCGGATGGACCAGCTGGCGGGTGTGCTGGGCCACGAGATCGGCCATGTGGTGAAGCGCCACTCGATCAAGCAGATGCAGCAGCAGCAGGGGGCGAACTTTGGCGTGACGCTGGCCTGCGTGCTCACAAGCGTGTGCAATAGCCAGGCGGGACAGGCAGCCATCCAGGTAGGCGGAACGGCATTGTTCGCGCGGTTCAGCCGGTCGGATGAGGCGGAGGCAGATGAAGAGGGCATCCGGAACACCATTCGTGCCGGTATCAGCCCCAATGGCGTGCCGGAGATGTTCCAGATCCTCATCAATGAGAGAAAGTCGAATCCATCGGGTGTGGAGGGTTGGTTCGCGACGCATCCGCTCGAGGAGGATCGCATTGCCGCGACACGTGCGCTGATCGCGACGTACGACCCGGCGATCATTCGGTCACTGTCCACCGATTCGCGCAACTACCAGGCGTTCAAGGCGCGGGTGCGCTCGCTGCCACCGTCGCCGACCCCGCGGCAGCGGTAGGCATTCGTTCGTGTTTCGTCGCCTGTACGCGTGACGTCGGATGAGGGTTGGGCTCGGCACGAGTCCAGCCCTCATCTCACAACTGCGGTACAGGAGCACCGAGGTCGGAGATGGGAGATCGGAGGTCAGAGGTCAGAGGTCGGAGGTCAGAATCGGGCGTCAGTCATCAGGCGCCGCGCCACCACGGTTTGCCCGGAATCGGCATGGCCTCTCATGTGACGTCAGTGGCCGATGGGAGACATCCGACATCGCACCCTGCGTTTGACGTTGGGTGTGACGTCCGATGTCACCCATCGGCTTCTGACGTCACATGAGAGAACAACCCACCACGCGCAAACCGTGGTGGCGCGGCGCCCGATGACCGATATCGGACGCCCGACCTCCGAAGCCCGACCTCCGAAGCCCGAACTCGGACACCCGCGTTGACGTATCAAGAAAACTTGTTTAACTTCGTCTCATGATCAGCACCGCCATTCCCGATCTCGATCGCGCCGTCACACTCTTTCATGCACTGTCCGACGCGACCCGCCTTGCCGCGCTCGACATGCTCCGCGACGGCGAGAAGTGCGTCTGCGAGCTGCAGGACGAGCTGGACATGGCGCAGTCGAAACTCTCCTTCCACCTCCGGGTGCTGAAAGAGGCCGGACTGGTCGAGGACCGGAAGGAGGGGCGCTGGTCGTACTACACGATTGCGGCGGACGCGCTGGAGGAGGCGCACGACCTCCTCGTCCAGTTCCTGCCCCGAGTGACGGCCGCGAACGCAGCGCTGCG
>JAYVNZ010000476.1:0-4099 GCA_043758185.1 Gemmatimonadaceae bacterium
GCGGTTCCCTGCGTGCCGCCGGACGGCTGGTGGATCATGATGCGCGAGTGCGGCAGTGCACTGCGCTTGCCCTTCCTGCCCGCTGCCAGCAGGAACGAACCCATGCTCGCGGCGAGGCCCATGCAGATGGTGTTCACGGGCGCCTTCAGGTACTGCATCGTGTCGTAGATCGCGAGACCGGCCGACACGCTGCCACCCGGCGAGTTGATGTACACGAAGATGTCGCGGTCCGGATTGTCGGCTTCCAGGAACAGCAGCTGCGCAATGATGATGTTGGCAACGTCGTCGTTGATCGGCGTGCCGAGAAAGACGATGCGGTCCATGAGGAGCCGCGAGAAGATGTCATACGTGCGCTCGCCCCGGCTGGAGCGCTCGATGACATAGGGCGGGTAGATCGTGGCCATGGGATTGCTCACTGTGCGGTACCGTTGGTGACATCGTTGCGTGCGGTCAACCACTCGAACACCTTCTCCTCCGTGATGCTGCGCTCGATCTCCGGCAGGCGTCCCGCCTTCTGCAGCGACGCATACACCTGACCCGGGTCCGTCTTGCGCTGCTCGGCAACTTTCGCGACGCGCTCGTCCACGTCCTTCTCCGTTGCCACCAGCTTCTCCTGCTCGGCAATGGCGTCGATCAGCATGTCGCGGCGCACCTGCTTCTCCGCCACAGCCGCAAACTCGGCACCGAATGTCTCGCGCTGGTCATCGGGAATCTGGTATGCCTGCATGTAGGCATCGATCATCCGCGTGACCCAGCTGGGCGGCACGTCGAACGGATTCGCTTCTGCCACCTGATCGAGAAGCGTCTGGCGCACCAGCGCATCGGCGTCGCGCGTGGCGTGATCCTCGAGGTCCGTGCGAACAGCGGCGCGCAATGCGTCGAGCGAATCGAAGTCACCCACTTCACGGGCGAAATCATCGGTCAGCGCCGGCGCGGACTTGCGCTTCACGTCCTGGAGCATGACGCGCACGTTCTTCGACACACCGCGCTGCGTCTCATCCGGGAAATCATCCGGCCACTTGACGCTGCGCTCCTTCGTCTCGCCCGGCGTCAATTCCATCACGAGCTCCTCGACGCCGGGAATGGCCTGGCCGCCGCCGAGTACGAGGTCGTAGGGCCGGCCCTCGGGCATCTCGTCGTCCGTGCCTTCTGGCGTTGACAGCAGCACCTTGACCATGTCGCCCTCGCGCGGCTGCTCCTCCACGGGAGCCCACGTCGCCTTGTCGTCGCGCAGCTTCTCGATCTGCTCGGTGACCGACTCGTCCGTCACGGCCGTGGCGTTGCGCGTGACCCGAAAGCCTTCCGTGCGCTTGAGCTCGATGGTGGGTCGCACTTCGAGGTGCAGCTCGAACGTCAGCGGACCGCCGTCGTCGAACTTCACGTCGTGCACGTGCGGCTGCGCGGCGACGTCGAGCTTCTCGCGCTCCATCACTTCCTTGAAGGCTTCCTGAACGAGCGTCTCGAGCACTTGCTGGCGGATGGCATCCTTGAACCGCTTCTTGACCATGGCGGCGGGCGCCTTGCCCGGACGGAAGCCCGGAAGGCGAACAGTGGTGGCGTAGCGGCGCGCCTGCTTCTCCTCCTCCGCGTTCACCGTCGCGAGGGGAATGGAAACTTCGAGGAGGCGCTCGACGCCCTCGCTCTTCTTGGTTGTGATCTGGATGTCCATGCGGGAAATCTAATGAGGGAGAACAGCGAACCCAGTCTGTCAGTCTGAGGGTCTGACCCGGGCGGCGGGCTGCGCCCGCGCCCTCGTCTGACAGCGGGTCAACTGACTGGTCTGTCAGCCATGATCTGCACGGCCGGGTCTCTCGCCAAGGGACCTCCATGTGTAGCCAACAGCTGAGCGACGTGCAGTTGACCCGCTGTCAGACGAGCAGCCGCGGAGCGGCGAGCGGGTCAGACAGTCAGACTGACAGACTTCAAAGTGACTGACCGATCAGTTCCGCGACGATCTTGCCCGAACTCAACACCCCGGGAATCCCGGCACCAGGATGGGTTCCCGCTCCGGCAAAATACAGATTTCCGATGTCCTCGCTCCTGTTGTGCGGCCTGAACCAAGCCGACTGCGTAAGAATCGGTTCCACCGAAAACGCGCTGCCCAGGTAACTGTTGAGCGTATCACGGAAGTGACGCGGGTCTATCACGCGTTCCGTCACGATCGACGCCGCCAGGCCCGGCATGTATCGCTCCTCGAGGTACGCGATGATGGCATCGCGATACGGGCCGGCCATCGCCTCCCAATCCACGGCGCCACCCAGGTGGGGAACGGGCGACAGCACGTAGAAGCTGTCTCCGCCGGGCGGCGCGAGGCTCGGATCCGTGGCCGTGGGGCGGTGCAGGTACAGCGAGAAATCGTCGGACAGCGTCTTCTTGCGAAAGATGTCGTCCAGCAGTCCCTGGTAGCGCGGGCCCATCAGGATCTCGTGATGCGCCACGTCGTCGTACCGGCGGTTGGTGCCGAAGTAGATCACGAACAGCGACATCGAGTAGCGCAGCCGCTGCATGCGGCGATCCGTGTTCTTGCGCCGCAGAGCGGCGGGCACGAGTTGCATGTAGGTCTGCGCCACGTCGCCATTGCTCACCACGGCGTCTGCGGCAATCACCTCACCGCCGGCCAGTCGCACGCCCGTCGCACGTCGCGTCGTGCTGTCGACGACAATCTCCTCGACCTCGGACGAGAGTCGAATCTTGCCACCCAGTTCCTGGAATAGTCTCACGAGCGCCCGGATCACCGCTCCCGTGCCACCCATCGCGAACCACACCCCCCATCGCTGCTCGAGCGTATGGATCAGCGCGTAGATCGACGAGCTCTGAAATGGGTTGCCGCCCACCAACAATGGATGAAAGCTGAATACCTGCCGCAGGCGCGGATCGCGAATGAATGAATTCACGAACGCCGCCACAGACCGATCCGCACGCAGGCGCACCAGGTCGGGTGCCACACGCAGCATGTCTGTCACGCGCTCGAATGGCGTATCGATCAGCGCCATCCCCGCCGCAAAAATCGCCTCGGTCGCCTCGGCAAAGCGCAGGTAGCCGGCGACGTCGGACGGCGCGAAGCGCTTCACCTCTTCGATGACTTCCTCGCGCTGCCCTGTGTAGCGGAACACCGAGCCATCCTCGAACCGGATATTGTAGAACGGATCGATCGGCACGAGCGACACATAGTCCTCGGCGCGCTTTCCGCTTCGCTCGAACAGCTCGCGGATGAGCCACGGAGCCGTGATGATGGTGGGGCCGCCGTCGAACGTGTAGCCATCCTGCTCGTACACATAGGCACGTCCGCCCGGCTTGTCGCGCTTCTCGACGATCACCACCTCGTGCCCCTGCTGCACCAGCCGGATCGCGGCAGCCAGGCCGCCGAACCCGCTGCCGATCACGACGATGCGCACTACGTCCGCTCGAGCGCGGCCGGCATCACCCGATTCACGCGGAACCCGGCCGTGTGCCCGGCGCGCGACCGCATCGCGAGCGCCAGGGGAATCGCCATGGCAACCGTCCCGAACGCAACGGCGTACCACATGCCACGACCCGCACAGATCAGGACAGGGAAGACTCCGTTCACCGCGTAGAGCACGAGAGGAAGCGACGACGGTGACACGTCGCCCGCCCACCGACTCGGCGGCACGATGGCCAGCATCACGCGCGCCACGATGCAGCCGGTGAGCAGCCATCCCAGCCAGTTCGTAAGGGGCATTCCGTAGAACAGGTTCGACAGGAACACGCGCTGGAGCAACGACGCGCCGTTGGCTGGCGGCAGATGCCAGAGCCAGTGAGTCGTTGCGACCATGGCGGGATCCATGGACACATCCCACGCCGTGAGGACGAACGCCGCGACGATGGCCCAGCGCCACTTGCCCCCGGCGCTGTCGTCCACCAGCAGGAGGCGCCCGCAGATCGCGAGCGACGCATACAACATGAAGAACCACGACGTGGGAATGTTGAAGGGCACCCGCCCGCCCACGAGGTAACCCAGCTGTGTGGTGTACGAATACGGCCCGAACGGATAGCCGGTGCCGGTGCCCGTGAGCTCCGCCGTGAGCGAGATGGTGAATGCCGCCACGAAGATGAGTGCCGCGCGACGCCAGCCCAGCCG
>JAYVNZ010000477.1:0-6050 GCA_043758185.1 Gemmatimonadaceae bacterium
AAGGATGAGGAGCATCCTGAAAGACGGGCGTGGACGCATGGTGCAGGCACGTAAGGGTGGTTCGGCGGCGGAACGAAACCCCGACGCAAGGCAAGATCCCAGCCGCACACCTTGTGACATGACCGCGACGGGAGATGCACGGCTGGCAGGGCGGAGCGTAACCCTTCCCGTCTGCACCGCGTATGTTTCGCCGGTACCGACCACCCACGAGCCCATGCCAAACGCCGTTCCCTCCGTTGGATCCCTCGCGCCCGACTTCACGCTGCCGTCCACCATGGGCAGCACGGTCACGCTGTCCGCGCTGCGCGGAAAGAACGTGCTCCTCGCCTTCTTTCCGCTCGCGTTCACGAGTACGTGCACGAAGGAACTCTGCGACATGCGCGACGACTGGGACCAGTTTGCCACCGACGCCACGGTGGTGATTCCCCTGAGCGTGGATTCCACGCCCACGCTCAAGGAGTTCAAGAGCAAGTACTCGCTGCGCTCCGACTTTCTCTCCGACTTCAAGCGCGAGGTCGCGCGAGCATACGGGGTGCTCCTGGAGGATCGCTTCTACGCGAATCGCGCCTACTTCCTCATCGACAAGCAGGGCTTGCTCCGCTGGGTGCACGTGGAGGACCATCCCGGAGAAAAGCGGTCCAATGCGGAGCTGCTGGACCAGATTCGCGCACTGGGGTGATGAGCTGAGGAGTACTGACGTGTCGGCCATAATGACCAGAAGGTAAACTGGCTTTCGTCAGTCATCTTGTCTTGTCGGACATTTCGTCCTATGTTGACGGTCCCTCCTCTTCGCGAGTTTACTCCTGAACACTCTTCCCACTCGCGACACTGCCACTCGCGAGGATGCTGCACCCGAGGCGCCCGCACCCCGGGCCGGCGACAGGCCGCTGCTGCACGCGGTGGCCCAGATCGCCGCTGCGCTCGCCACCGGCGATGCCCCCGGCGAGGTGCTGCCACGGGTGCTGGAGCGAGTCGCTGACACGGTAGGTGCCAGCGGCGCGTCCCTGTGGCTGGACGGTGAGGGGGAGTTGCGCTGTGAGGCTCGCGTGGGCGGCACGCCGCCCAGCCGCGCTGTCCTTCGCAGCCAGCTCGCCAACCCGACACCGCGCGACGTGGGCTTCATCGTCGTGCGGCTCGATGCGGCACATCACACGCTCGGCGGCCTCGTGCTCACGCCCACGCGCGGCCTGTCTCCGGACGAGCGGACCTTCCTCGCCACCATTGCGGACGTCCTCGCCCCTGTGCTCCGGCAGGCCGCCCACGCGCAGCGCCTCGAGAGCGAGGTGATCGAGCGCACGCGGCAGATCGACAGGGAGCGTCGTGTCACCGAACGTATCATCGATTCGCTGCCCGTGGGGTTGTACGTCATCGACCGGGAATACCGCATCTCGGTCTGGAACCGGAAGCGCGAGACCGGCATGCAGGGCGTCTCCCGCGAGGAGGCCATTGGCCGGACCATTTTCGAGATCCTCCATCGGCAGCCGGCCACCGTGCTCCGTCGCGAGTTCGACGAGGTCTTCGCCACCGGCCGCCTGCAGATCTTCCAGATGGAATCCATGGCGACCGGTGACCTCCGCACCTATCGCATCTCCAAGATTCCCATGCGGCTGGATGACGGGCCCGTGACGCACGTCATCACGGTGGGCGAGGACGTCACCGAGTGGCGCTCGGCGCAGGACCGGTTCTCGCAGGCGGAAAAGCTCGCGGCCATCGGGACGCTCGCCGCCGGAGTGATGCACGAGATCAACAATCCGCTCGCGACCATCGCGGCCTGTGCAGAAGGCCTCGAGCTCTCGCACGAAGAGGCACCGGAAGACATCCTTGACGGCTTCCGCCTCATCCAGAGCGAAGTGCAGCGGTGCAAGGGCATCATTGATTCCCTCCTGGACTTCAGCCGGCCCAAGGCGGGCGACAAGACGCTGGTGAACGTCAACGACGCCATCGAGCGCACGCTGTACGTGCTGAAGTATCACACCCGCTTCAAGAAGCTCACCGTGCAGGTGGAGCTCGATCGCACGCTGAGCGCCGTGGTCCGGGCGAACGCAGAGCAGTTGATGCAGGTCTACATGTCGCTGCTCATCAATGCCATGGATGCCATGAGCGACCGCGGCACCGTCACGCTCCGCACCCGGTGGGGAGACGATGCACAGACGGTCGTCTCCGAGATCATCGACCAGGGGGAGGGCATCCGCCGCGCCGACCTGCCGAAGATCTTCGAGCCATTCTTCACGACAAAACCCCCGGGGCGCGGCACTGGCCTGGGCTTATCCATCTGCTACGCCATTGTGGCGGAGCACGACGGACGCATCGAGGTCGACAGCGCGCCCGGCGAGGGCAGTGTCTTCCGCATCATCCTACCGCGAGCCGATGAGACAGAGGGCATGACGTGAGCGAGACGAAAATCAAGGTGCTCGTGGCGGAGGACGAGGTACACCTCGGCCAGATACTGTCCAATTTCCTGACAGGCCGGGGCTACGCCGTTCAGACGGTTACGGACGGGCGCGCCGCGCTCGAGCTGCTGCGCGCGGAGGCGTATGATGTCGCGCTCCTCGACATCGTCATGCCGGAGCTGGACGGACTGGAAGTCCTCAAGCAGGTCCGGGCGGACGCCGATCCGCCTGAGGTCATCATCATCACCGGGAATGGCACCATCGAGACGGCCATCAGCGCCATGAAGCTCGGTGCCTACGACTATATGGCCAAACCGTACCGGATGGCCGAGATCGACGTGCTGGTGCGTCGCGCGTGGGAGAAGCGCCGCCTGGCGCGCGAGAATGTGCTGCTGCAGTCGCAGCTGGACCGTGCCGGGGAAGGCAACGAGATCACCACCCAGTACGCACCGCTGCAAGCCGTGCTGGACATGGTGGCCAAGGTGGCGCCCAGCGACAGCGCCGTGCTCATCACCGGCGAATCGGGCACAGGCAAGGAGCTCATCGCACACATGCTGCACCGGCTCAGTGAGCGCAGCGGACCCTTCGTGGACGTGAGCTGCGCCTCGTTGAGCGAGGGCATGCTGGAGAGCGAATTGTTCGGCCACGAGCGCGGCGCCTTCTCCGGTGCGGATGAGCGAAAGCTGGGGCTCATGGAACTGGCTGCGGGGGGAACGCTCTTTCTCGACGAGATCAGTGAATTGTCGCTCAAGCTGCAGAGCAAGTTGCTCCGCGCGCTGGACCAGCGGAGTTTCTATCGCGTGGGCGGCACGCAGAAGGTCGAGGTGGACGTGCGCATTCTCGCGGCCTCGAACAGGGACCTGGTGCAGCGTGCCGCGGAAGCCTCGTTCCGCGACGACCTCCTGTATCGCATCAACACCATCGAGATCAGGCTGCCTCCCCTGCGCGAGCGGACGGTGGACATCCCGCTCATCGCGCGGCAGTTCCTGCGGCTGTTCTCCAAGAGCAACCCGCCCACGTTGTCCACGGACGCGCTGGACGTGCTGGCCCGCTACCCGTGGCCTGGCAACGTGCGCGAGCTCAAGAACGTGATCGAGCGCGTGGTGCTGCTGGCGCATGGCCCGCAGATCCGGGCGAGCGACCTGCCACTCACCCTCCCTGGCGCGGGCGCACCCACGGCGTCGGGCCCCGCGATTTCCCTGGCGGAGCTCGAACGGCGGCACATCGAGACCGTGCTGCACAACACGAACTGGCACCAGGGACGCGCGGCCACCGCGCTCGGCATCAGTTCAAAGACCCTCTATCGGAAGATCCGGGAGTACGGCTTCAACCGGCCGAACGGCGTGGAGTAAGGCCATGCGCATTCTCGTGATCGAGGACGATCCGACGGTGGGGCAGTACGTCAAGCGCGGCCTGGAGGAACACCGGTGGGCCGTGGACCTCGCGACGGATGGCGAGGAGGGCGAGCGCCTGGCGAATTCGGAGGCCTACGACCTGATCGTGCTGGACATGCGGCTGCCGGGCAAGGGGGGCATGGAGGTGCTGCAGTCGCTGCGGGCGCGGGGACTCCACCGGCCTGTCCTGGTGCTCACTGCGCAGGATGCCGTAGACGCCAAGGTGACGACCCTGCGCGCAGGCGCGGATGATTACGTCACCAAGCCGTTCGCCTTCGAGGAGTTGCTCGCGCGCGTCGAGGCACTGGCGCGCCGTCCCCGGTCCATCGCCTCGCAGACCCTCACGGCCGGTGATCTCGTCATCGACCAGGCGACGCGCGAGGTGCGGCGCTCCGGGGAGCTCATCGAGCTCACGCCCAAGGAGTACACGGTGCTCGAGTACCTGGCGCGACACCAGGGCCGCGTGATGAGCCGCACGCTCATCACCGAGTATGCCTGGGGCTATCACTTCGATCCCGGCACGAACATCGTGGACGTGGTCATCAACCACCTGCGCAAGAAGATCGACGCAAAGCACGCGCGGAAGCTCATCACCACGGTGCGTGGCGTGGGCTACGTGCTGAAGGAGTAAGCGCACCGCCATGGCCACCCTGCGCGCCAGGCTGACGGTCGCCTACGGGTTTGCGCTCGTGGGCAATGTGATGCTCTTCGCGGGCGCGCTGTACTTCGCGCACAACGCGCGTGCCCAGCAGCTGCGGCAGCTTGGCCATGTTGCCGTTGACCAGGGCGACCGGACGCTGTTCCTCATTCGCGCGGCGGCGCGCGAAGGACGCACGCTCACCGAGCGTCGCCCGTGCGGTGAGTCACGCGACAGGCTGTGTGTCTTCGCCACGCCGGATCTCGTGGACCTGCTGGACCGCGTGCCCGGCTATTACGTCGTGTATGACAAGGATGACCGCCAGATCTACAGCTCTGTCGGCATTCGCATGCTCTCGGACGAGGACCGCCTGGCCATTGACCGGGCGGCGGTGCGCCTGGCCCCCGATGGCGAGGCAGCCGAGGTGCCGGTGAGCGAGAAGAACTTCGGTGGGGGACTGCTGCTCGCCGCGCGTCCAGATTCCGCACTGAAGTACCTCACGCGGGTGGTGGCGGGCGTCCCCACCACCGTGCTGGAACTGACGCCCAGTGTGCTCGTGGGGACCATGGTGGTGGTGTTTCCGTTCCTGATCCTCGCGTCCATCGGCGTGTCCTATGCCATTGCGGGGCAGGCGCTCGAGCCCATCGAGCAGATCATCAACGAGGTCGAGGCCATCACGGATGGACGCTCGCTGCACCGGCGCCTGCCGGCGGACCTGGGCAGCGATGAATTGTCGCGGCTGGGCACGACGCTGAACGCCATGGTGGGGCGTCTCGAGACATCGTTCAGCGCGCTGCGGCGCTTCACGGCAGATGCGTCGCACGAACTGAAGACTCCGCTCACCGTGATGCGTGCCGATGTCGAGCGGGCCATGCATCCGAATGCCGCGGGAAGCGAGGCAATGCAGGCGCTCGAGGAGGCGCTCCAGGAGACGGCGCGAATGTCGGACCTCGTGGACAGCCTGCTCACCCTCGCTCGGGCGGATGAGGGGCGCTTCGACTTGTACCGGGAGCCAGTGGCGCTCGGCCCTCTCGTCCGTGACGTGTACGAAACCGCCGTCATTCTCGGCGAACACGCGGGTCAGCGGGTGTCCCTGACCGTGCTCGAGGAAGCGCTGGTCGGTGGCGATGCACAGCGCCTGCGGCAGCTGTTTCTCAACCTGATCACCAATGCCATCAAGTACACGTCGCGCGGTGGCAGCGTCGAGCTGTCATTGAGCCGGCTGCTGGGCGCCGAAGTCGCGTTCACGGTGCGGGACACGGGCATCGGAATCTCGGCGGCGGACCTGCCGTATGTGTTCGACCGCTTCTGGCGGGCTGATCGGGCTCGGTCGCGTGGAAGTGAGCGCAGCGGATTCGGGCTCGGCCTCGCGATCAGCCAGTGGATTGCCCAGGCCCATGGCGGGCGCGTCACAGCACAGTCGCGCCTCGGCCGTGGTTCGGTGTTCACCGTGGTGCTCCCGATGCTCGTGCAGGATGGCGAAGTGGCTCGGGACATGCTGGGTGACGCGCGGGAGATTGCCGGCTAGCTCCGCTTTCACGAAATCTTAATCCACGCATGGTTCCCCACACCGGGCATCGGCGTATGTTGCGATTGTGGAAGTGGCATCCTGTCCTTTACTCACGGAAA
>JAYVNZ010000478.1:0-5144 GCA_043758185.1 Gemmatimonadaceae bacterium
ACATCGCCACGATGGCGGAGCTGCACGAGCGAGGCGAGCGGCCCGACGTGCTGTTCTGGGTGGGATGCATGGGGTCCTTTGACGATCGCGCAAAGAAGATCACGGTGGCCTTCGCGAAGATCATGCAGTCGTGCGACATCAGTTTCGCGATCCTCGGCCAGGAAGAACATTGCCACGGCGATCCGGCACGCCGGATGGGCAACGAATACCTCTACCAGACGCTCGCGAAGGACACCATCGAGACGCTCGACAGGTACCAGGTCACCACGATCGTCACGCACTGCCCGCACTGCTTCCACCAGATGGGGAACGAGTTCCCGCAGCTCGGCGGCAACTACGAAGTAATTCACCACTCGACGTTCATCGAGCGGCTGCTCCAGGAGGAGCGCGTACCGCTCAGGACGGCCGAAGGCCAGAAGCTCACCGTGGCCTATCATGACAGCTGCTACCTGGGCCGCTACAACGATGTCTACGATGCGCCTCGCGAGTCGATGCGGCGTGCATTGCCCGTGATCACCCTTGTGGAGCCGCCGCGCAGCAGGGATCGCGGCCTGTGCTGTGGCGCGGGTGGAGGTCGCATGTTCATGGAAGAGAAGACCGGCAAGCGCATCAACATGGAGCGCACGGAGGAGTTGCTCGCGACAGGCGCAGACGCCATCGCCGTGGCGTGTCCTTTCTGCATGACCATGATGACCGATGGCGTGAAGGCCAGCGGATCGGAAGTGCCGGTGTTCGACATTTCCGAAGTGGTGGCGGGGCAGTTGGCCAGTTAACCCTTTGTCGCGCCCGGGCCGGGCGGGGGCATTCGCTCCGCCGGCGGGCTTGGCGTAAGCGCTCGGGCCGACGCGGCCCGAGCACGCCAAGATGCCGGCTCCACGAACACCCCCACCCAGCGGAGCACAGAGCATCTGAAGTCAGAGACCTCATCAAAAGAGTGGGGAGGCCGTCCGACCCGCTGTTGAGCAGGGAGCGCGCGTTCGTGGAGACGGTGTCTGAGTCGCGTCAGGCACGCCGCCGCAGGCGGCATGCCGCACAGCGCAACGAAGTCCGCCGTCGCAACGAATGCTCGCGACCGACTCTGGCACGCTGTTAGCCGCACCGAGAACCTATTACGAACTCCGCCAGCGCAACCGCCACAGCGTAATCGTCTGCTTGATCTCGCCGTCCACGAATGGCCGCACGTCCGCCTCGCTCGCCAACCCCCGGTCCCTGCACTCCTCCAGGAACTCCTCCAGCGCGATGCGCCCGGGATCCGCCACGATCGCCTCTCCGCCGCGCACCAGCGTCTTCGCGATCGCATCCGCCACCATCGCGGCATACCGGTGCTCGTAGAGCACGTCGCTCGCCAGCACCACGTCGAACTTGCCGAGGTCCCCGGGCATCGCGACCCAGTTCACCATCCGCGTCGCGATCGACTTGCCCGTTGCCGCATGCACGTTCAGCGCGGCGAACAGCAGCGCGTCGTCGTAATAGTCGGTGGCGGTGACGTCCGCTCCGGCCATCGCGGCGCCAAGCGCAACGACGCCGAGCCCGCAGCCCAGTTCGAGCACACGCTGGCCGCCCAGCCGCATCAGCGCCACCTCGTTCGCCAGGATCTGGGCGGATGGCCAGAGATCAGCCCAGTAGGGCAGCCGTTCGTCCGCCACGTAGTCATCCTCGCTGATCAGGTCGTCCGCGTTCGCGGGGCTGAGCAACTCCACGTCGCGCTCCGAGACGCGCAGCGTGCGCGTTACCGTGCGGAAGCGTCGCAACAGCTCGGCGCGCAGTGCCTTCGTATCGAGCGGCGTGGCGCTCATGCGAGGAACACCGCGCTGCCACCCATGTCGCCATCCAGCGGCAACGCACGCAGCACAGTACCAGCCCCGACGTCGATGGGATCCGGCGGGACAATGAGGAGGACCTCGGCGGCGGACATCGATGTCAGCATGCCGGAACTCTGTGCGCCGGTGAGGCGCGCGACGGGCACCGGAAACGTCTCCGTGTCCAGCACCGCGCGGAGGAAATGCGCGAGCGGCGCACCAAGATGCACGGCATCGCCAAGCGTGACGGCAATGGTGCGGCGATGCGGTCGCGCATGGCCCGCGAGTGTCCGGATCAACGGCCTGCCGAACAGCTCGAACGTCACGAGCGCGGACACCGGATTACCCGGCAACCCCAGCCACGGTACGCCGAACACGCTCCCGAAGCCGAGCGGTGCGCCGGGTCGCATGCGCACCCGCCAGAGCGACAACGTGCCGCCCAGTTCAGCGATCACGCGACGGGTGTAGTCGAAGTCGCCGACGGAGACACCACCTGACGTCAGCACGAGGTCACAGCCTTCTGCGCCGCGCAGGCGGGCAGCGAGCGCCGCGGGGTCGTCGGGCGCGATGCCAAGTGGCACCGGGTCGCCGCCGGCGGCACGCACGGCAGCGGCCAGCGCGTAACTGTTCGACGACACGATGCGCGTGCCACCACGCACTTCGTCGAAGCGATCGAGCGATACCAGTTCGTCACCCGTCGCGAGGATGGCCACGCGCGGGCGTCGATACACGACAGGCTCCGCGCATCCCACCGACGCCAGCACGCCGATGTGCGGAGCGGCGATCACCGTGCCGGCGCGCATGACGACATGGGCGGCGCGCACGTCCTCGCCACGCTTCCGGATGTTGCGGCCCGCGTCGCGATCGTCCATCACGGACACCACATCCCCGTCGGCAGCAGTGTCCTCCACGCGAATCACGGAGTCGGCGTCCGGCGGCAGGTACGCGCCGGTCATGATGCGGGCCGCCTCGCCTCGCGCGAGCGCTCGCGTGGGCGGAGATCCGGCAGCGATGGTACCGATGATGCGCAGCAGCGCGGGCGTCACCGCCGTCGCGCCGCGCACGTCGTCCGCATGCGCGGCGAATCCGTCCATGCTCGCGTTGTCGTGGGACGGCAGGAACACCGGCGACACCACGTCGCGCGCCAGCACTCGGCTCGCTGCCTGCTCGAGTGGAATGGACTCGCTGTCAAGTGCATGCACGCCGGCAAGCATGTGCGCGCTCGCCTCCTGCACGCTCAGGCGGGTGACGGTCACGCTAGCGATTGAGCCGCAGGGATGCGAGCCGCACGCCGATGGCGTCGGACACCTGGTCAACCCGGCGGGTCGGCACCACGTAATTGTTGCACAGGGCGCTGAAGATGAGCAGCCGTCCGTCCGCGGTCGTCACGTACCCGGACAGTGATCGTGCCTTGTCCAGCGTGCCTGTCTTGCCGTGCAGGTTTCCCTGCGCCGCCGTGCCCTTCATCCGGTTCCGAATGGTGCCATCCACACCCGCAATGGGGAGCGCATCGTAGAACGCGCGAAAATCGGGATGCGTCGTGACAGCGCCGAGCACGGTCACGATGGTGCGTGGCGACAGGTAGTCGTGTCGCGAGAGGCCGCTGCCGTCACGAATGACGAAGCCGTCGGGCGCCGCGCCCCACGCCTGCACCTGTCGCGCTACCACGAGCGACGCGCTGTCGGCTCGGCCCACGCCCGTCTTCTCGAGCGCGAGCGTCTTGAAGAGGATTTCGCCGATCTGGTTCTGGGATGGCTTCTCGAAGAAGGGCAATACCTCGCGCAACGTGGGAGACTTGAGGGTGAACAGCAGTGTTGCATCTCCGGCAGCCACGCCGTCACGGTTCTCGACGACGATGCCGCGCGACGCCATCGCCTCCGCGAGCGCCGCGAGGTACGCCTCGCCCTGACGACGAAAGGTGATCTCGGCCACCACGCTGTCGCCCGCCGCCACCGTGCCGGCCACGAGCACACCGGCGTGTGATGAATCCCGGCCCACGGAAATGGCGTTTGCCGCCGCGGAATCCGCGGGTGCGGCACCTCGCGCAACTGGAGCCACGGTCGTTGCCGTGACGATGAGTGCAGGGTAGGTGAGTGCCGGCCGAGTCTGCGCGCGCACCGGATCACCGGCGCGTGTACCGCCCCGTACGATCACCTGCGCAAAGCCCTCGTTGAAGTAGAGCGCGTCCACGCCGGCGGAAAACGCATCGTCCAGGTCACTCCAGGACCACCCGTATCCCAGCGGTGAGTCAGTGAAAGGCGACGGCGCAGCAACGAGCCGGCCCCGCACGCGGGTAATGCCATGCGCGCGCAGCGAGTCGGCCATTGCGCGCAACGGAGCCAGCGCGTCACCCGCATGCATGTGCGCGCTCACCGAGGGATCGCCGGTGCCGCGGACAATGAGGTCGCCCGTGAGTACACTGTCACGCACACCGCCGCGCGCGAGCATGCTGGTGCTCCAGCGATAATCGCCACCGAGTTGCACGAGGGCCGTGCCACCGGTGAGAATTTTCATGTTGCTTGCCGGCATGAACAACTTGTCGGCATTTCGTGCGTACAGCGTGTCGCCGCGCGCGGGATCCACGACCAGCACGCCCCACTGCGCACTCCGGAATTCGGGCGCGTCTATCAGGGAATCGATGAATTGTCGCAGCGGGAGCCGCGCCAACGGGGCGGGGGCTGCATAACGGGAAGGCGATGGGGTGCCGGTGGAGGCGCACCCCGCGACGAGCGCGGCACCAGCAAGACGGCGCAGGGTGCGCATCAGGCGGACGAGTTGAGGATGATGTGTCAGCACCGTGCGACGCGACGGAGCAAGCGTCGAAAGATGACGGGTGCCGCGCCTAGCGTCGAGGCGTGTGCCCAAGACGGGGAATGACGTCCGCCAGCGCATCGAGCTGTTCCTGCGAATCCACGCTGAGGAAGAGCTGCGGGGGATCGCCGAATTCCTCGAGCACACGCTCGGGAATGACGATGGACGACGGCAGCACGCCGCACAACGCATGCGCACGCCGCTCTCCCTCGGCGAGCAGCCGTGTGCACGCGTCCAGTGCATGCGATGCATAGTACGCGCACAGCGCCTCCAGCACCGGGGGATCGCCATGCGAGGGAACCACGGCCGCCGCGCCGATCTCGCCGAGTGCGCGCATCCCGCGCAGCAGTGGCGTGGTCACGAAGGGCATGTCCCACGCGACCACCAGGATGGACGCGCCATTCGCCGCGCGCAACGCGGTCTCGATGCCCGCGAGTGGACCGAGGCCGGGCTCTGCATCCGCGACAACCGGCACGGCTGGAAACCACTCTGCCGCGCGCGCGTCGTTGCTGACCACGAGCTGGCTCTCCGTGG
>JAYVNZ010000479.1:0-2097 GCA_043758185.1 Gemmatimonadaceae bacterium
GCACCCAACCGCCGTATACGCACTGAGGGCCCGGGTACCATCCGGTGTCTTCATTCATCTCTTTTCACTCTCGCATGCACCCCGTAGTTCGTACTTCCCTGATGCTTGGCCTTGCTCTCGCCGCCGCATGCTCCGGGTCCGAGCCAACGCTTCCTGATTTTACGCAGGGCGGCGGGCCCGCCACCATGACGGTCGTGAGCCGTGGTGACTTCAAGCCCGCGCGATATTCCGCCGAGATCGCCGTGCGCGGCAACACGGCGTACACCACGACGTGGGGCAACAGCTCCACGTCGAGCGCCATCTACATCTGGGACGTGTCAGCCGCCCCGATCCTCGTGGATTCCGTTACAGTCGATGGCGCCCGCACGCTTGGCGACGTGGCGGTGAGCGATGATGGCTCCGCACTCGTGGTGGCCACGGAATCGAGCGGATCGCTGGCGACCTACAGCCTGGCGGATCCGAGAAAACCGGTGCTGCTCACGCGATTCGCGCCAGCGAACGTCACGGTTGGTGTGCACACGGCGGAGATTGGCCGGGTGAACGGGAAGTTGTATGGCTTCCTCGGCATCGATCCTGGCGGCGGCGTTCCCGCACGGCTTGTCATCGTCGACCTGGACAATCCGGCATCACCGCGGGAAGTCTTTACCATCGCCATTGGTACCCCGTACGTGCATGACACCTTTGTACGCGACGGCCTGCTCTTCCTGGGCCTCTGGAACGACGGGATGGCGATCTGGGATATCGGCGGTGGCCGCAAGGGCGGAACGCCATCAGCGCCAGTAGAGCTGGGGCGCGTGAAGACAGTGAACGGCAGGGTGCACAACATCTGGTGGCTGAAGGACCCGGTGACCGGGAACAACACGTACGCGTTCGTTGGTGAGGAAGGTACGGGGACTATCGGGACGTCGTCCGTTGGCGACGTACACGTGGTGGACGTGAGCGACATGACTGCGCCGCGCGAGGTGGCGTTCTATGCGGTGAGCGGCGCGGGCACGCACAACTTCTCGGTGGACGAACCGAACGGCATCCTGTACGCGGCCTATTACAACGCTGGCGTGCGAGCCCTGGATGTTCGCGGTGCCCTTGGCACGTGCTCGGCAGCGCAGAAGTCCCGGCCCGCAGGGAGCACCGTGGCGCTGTGCGACCTCCGGAAGATGGGCCGGGAAGTCGCGCTGGGCCTCGCGGACAGGGGCACTCCTGTCTACGTATGGGGTGTCCAATATGTGGAGGGCTCGCTCTACGCCTCCGACATGCTCAATGGAATCTGGAAGTTGCGGGCGACGAGCCGACCCTAGGTGGGCCGTGCGTTTCAGACAGCGGTCACCATCCCTGCTACATTGTTAGTGAATGCCGGACGCGCGACCCGCGCAACCGTGCCCTCTTCCCGAGGTTGTTCCAGATGCTTCGCCCCCGTACCGCGGCCGTTGCCTCGCTGCTGCTCCTGCCCATGGCCGCTGGGGGATTTCTCCTGCAGAGTGGCCCCAGCCGCGCCACGCCTCACCTGTTCGACCAGGTGCTGTCGATCGTGGCGAATCGGTACGTCGATTCACTGCAGGGCTCGGCGATCTTCGAGAAGGCAGCCACGGGATTGGTGCGCGAGCTCAACGACCCATACAGCGAGTTGCTCGCCCCCAAGGCGAATGAGGACTTCAACCGCAATGTGGGCGGTCGGTACGGCGGCGTTGGCATGCTGCTCGAGGAGCAGAAGAACACCGGCCCCATTCGCGTGGTCGTGAGCCGCGTGTTTCCGCACACGCCAGCCGAGGAGGGCGGCGTGCTCGAAGGCGACCAGATCGTGAAGGTCGATAGCCTCAACGTCACGGGCGTCACCAAGATCGACAGCGTGTCCAACGCGCTGCGCGGAATTGCCGGCACCACCGTGCATGTCACGTACGCACGACAGGGAGTGACGGAGCCCATCAAGCTGTCGTTCAAGCGTGCCGTGATCCACGTGCCCGCCGTGCCCTATGCGACGCTGGTAGGCGACCATATCGGCTACATCCCCCTGCAGACGTTCAATGAGAACACGGCGGAGGAGGTCCGCGACGCCGCCACGAAGCTGGTTGCCCAGGGCGCAAAAGGGCTGGTGCTCGATCT
>JAYVNZ010000480.1:0-5930 GCA_043758185.1 Gemmatimonadaceae bacterium
GCGTGCAGGGCGGTGATGTCGGAGTAACCAATGAGCGCGCGCGGGCGGCGGCGCATGGCGTCTACGTCGAGATGGGGGAGCAGGCGCATGGCACCGTAACCACCACGCAGGCACCAGATCCCGTCGATGGCGTCGTCACGGAGGGCGGCATTCAGGTCGTGCAGGCGGTTCGCGTCACTTCCGGCCAGGTAGCCGTCGCGTGCGGTGGCGTGCGCGCCCACCACGGCGTCCCAGCCAAAGTCTCGTGCCTGCTCGAGCGCCACATCCACGGCGGAATTCGAGAGCAAGGGACCGGATGGCGCAATGAGCGCGACGCGTGCGCCGGCGGCAAGCGGGGGAGGAAGTCGCATTTCGGGCAACGTAGGGAGCGATGCATGCGCATGCAACCGACGCCAGCAGCGGGTGGAATTGGGCGCACGCCGGGTCAGCGGTTCATCTTTGTGTCGTGACCACACTCTTGCCAATCGTGCTTGCCCTGCCGTGGGTGATCGTTCCCGTCATTACGATCCTGCGGGCGCGCCGTTCGCGCTCGCTCGACGACGAGCCTGTCATCGCGGCCGCGGGATGTCCGCGGGTCTCCATCGTGATTCCCGCGCGCAACGAAGCGCGCAACATCGAGCGGTGCGTCCGCTCGGCGCTGGCCGCCGAGTATCCGTGGGTGGAGGTGATCGCGGTGGACGATCATTCAACGGACGCCACCGGCGCGATCCTCCGGGACATCGCACGCAGCGACGCCCGGCTGCACGTGATCGTGCCGGAGGCGCTGCCCGCCGGCTGGTTCGGCAAGCAGTGGGCCTGCACCGCGGGCGCGAACGCCAGCACGGGCGACATCATCGCCTTCCTGGACGCGGATACGCAGCAGGCACCCGACCTGGTTGTTCGTGCGGTGAACGCCATGCAGTCGCGCCGCGCCGACCTGCTCACCGTTGCCGGCACGCAGGAACTGGGATCGTTCTGGGAGCGCATGATCCAGCCGCAGGTATTCGCCATCATGCTTGCCCGGTACGGCGGCACGGAAGTGGTGAACGAGTCGCGACGCGCAACCGAGAAGATTGCCAATGGGCAGTGCATCTTCGTCACCCGTGCGGCGTACCATGACACGGGCGGCCACGGCGCGGTGCGTGACAAGGTGGCGGAGGACCTTGCGATGGCGCAGCTCTACTTCACGCTGGGGCGGCGGTCGTTCCTCGTGCTGGGACTCACGCAGCTCTCCACGCGGATGTACACGTCGCTCCGTGAGCTCGTGGACGGGTGGGGCAAGAACATCTATGCCGGTGGTCGGGATACGGTGCCATTTGGGGCAATCGGCCGGGCGATCTATCCGCTGCTGCTGGTGCTGCCGGCACTGAGCGGTCTCCTGCCGCCCATGTTGCTGGCGTTGTCGCTCGCCGGCGTCCTCGGTCACGCGATGCTGGTGTGGTCGGCCATCGTGACGGCAGCGAACCTGGCATGGTGGCTTGCCGTGTACGTGCTCCTGGGACTATCGCCCGCGTATGCACTGCTGCACCCGATTGGATCCGTGATGATGTTCTACATAGCGGCGCGTTCCATTGCGCGCGGAAGTCGCGTGCGGTGGAAGGACCGGAGCTACGTGGCGCAATGATCCGAGGCAGGCTGCACTGTCACGACGGTGCCAGGAGCGTCAGGCCGGCGTTCACTCGTCGAACGCCTCCCACCGCGTCTTTGCCTGCGCCATGAGCTCCGCGAAACGCGCGTGTCCTCGCAGCGAGTCGTAGTGGCTGTAGAGAAGAAAGTACGGATAGTTGTAGAATCCACCCCGGATTGCCCGCTCGAGCCAGTCGAGCGCTTCCTCCGTGCTGCCCACCAGCGCAAAGTATCCGGCGAGATCTCGCGCCAGATATCCCTGCGTCTCCGCAAGCGCACGGAATTCTGGTGTCACCAGCGCGAACATCTCGTCGCGCTCGCTGCGAAGTGCGTGACGAAGCAGGAGGGCCATCCGCCCGTGTGGATCCGCGCGCGCGCCCGCATCCAGTCGGTCGGCCATTGCACATGCGTCCTCCACGCGGCCCGCCGCCGCAAGGCCCATTTCGAACCCCCACACAGCCAGTGGGATGGGGTGGTCCTGCAGGGCGAACGCTTTCTGATAGTGTGCGACCGCAGACACGGCGTGCCCACTCACCAGTTCGAGATACGCCAGCATGATGTGCGTGAGCGGCAGCAGCGGATCAAGCTGCGCACACCGCCTCAGGAGCGGCTCGGCCCGCTCGGCGCGACCGGCGCACAGGTACACGCTTCCGAGTGTGAGCATGACCTCGACGTTCGACGGCTCGCGCTCGAGGACGCGGCGAAGGCTCTTCGCCGATGCGCTGAGATCGGTCGAAGCAAGTGCCATCAGCCCCATGAGTGTGTGACCCTGGGGTGACTCCTGATCAATCACGAACGCGGCCTGCGCAAACTCCACAGCGCGCGCGCCGTTGCCTGCGCCGTCCACACCAAGTTGCGCGAGAAATGCATGCGCAACGCCGAGTGTGCCAAGTATGAGCGCGTTGTCGCCCGCCACCTCCAGGGCATTCGTCAACAGGACGATCGCCCGCTCCGCGCCGCGCTGTGTGAAGCTCCGGATCTCATGGCGCGCGCGCAGGTAGCAGTCGTAGGCGCGCAGGTCGGGGATCGGCCGCTCCTTGAGGCCGAGGCGTTCGGCGAGCGACAGCCACACCTGGAGCGCTCCCACAATCGGGTGCGCGATGTTCTCCTGAATTGCGAACACATCGTCGAGAGATCCGTCGAGATACTCGACGTCGGGATCCGGGCTGAGATTCCTGAATGGAAGAACCGCGATGCAACGCCGCTCGTCGGACTTCGCCGGGGCGGTGGTCGCGATCGACGCAAGGGCAGCATCCAGTGCAGACATGACCTGCCCTGCATTGTCGGGTCGAGCAGCGGGGTCCTTTTCCAGACACTTCATCACGATTGCGGCGAGCGCCCGCGTCGACCCGCTGCGCACCATCTCCAACCGGGCGGGCGCCTCCGTAAGATGCGCCGCGACGAGCTTCATGTGCGCGCGCCCGGCGAAGGGCGATTTCCCTGTGAGCACCTCATAGGCAAGGCAGCCGAACGCGTACAGGTCGGCGCGGTGGTCGACGTCGGGATCGGCGAGCGCTTGTTCCGGCGCCATGTACTCGGGCGTTCCAATCGACAGCCCCGCCTGCGTGAGTGCGGTGCCGCCTTCCGCGATGACAGCGTGCTCGAGAGCCTGGGCGATGCCGAAGTCGGTCACGACAGCAGCGGCACCAGTGAGGTGGACGTTGTCCGGCTTCACGTCGCGATGCACGACGCCCTTCGCATGCGCGTACTCGACGCGCAAGACGGTGATTGCAGCCTCAAGCGAGAAGGCGCCGTCCCGCTCCACTCGCGCGCAGAGGCTCTCACCCTCGATGAGTGGCATGGTGTAGTAAAGCAGCCCGTTGGCATCGCCAGCGGTGAGCACGGGCACGATGTGTGGATGCTGCAGCATCGCGGCCAACCGAATCTCTCGGCGAAAGCGTTCCACGCTCAAAGCCGGCGCGAGCTCTTCCGCGACCACTTTCATTACCACCATGCGGCCCAGCTGCACCTCCTCGGCCACGAAGACGCGCGACATCCCGCCCCCTCCGAGCTCGCGCTGGAGCGTGTAAGTGGCGCCGAGTGCGGATTGCAGATGGTGGAGAAGGTCCATCACCGACGCCGGGAGGAAGAGGCAGGCCGCCGTTATGCTACGACGCCGACAGGTGGAAGAGCCACCCCAGCGCGCCGCGAGGTGTCCTGCGCGGAATTCGGGTACAGTGGCAGGACCGGAGCAGCGTGGCGCAATGATCTGACGCCTGCTGCGGCGGGATGATGACGGTCCGGGGGCGCAGCGCGAATAGCATGCTCCCGTGCCTACACTACGAGAGGCGGCCGAGTGTCTCGCCGCCACGAACACTACGGCTGGGCGCGTCGCGCTTGCGCGGATGCTTGGCTTTCGGGCGCCTGACGTGCCGTTGGATCGCGACGCCGTGCGCCGCATGGGCCTGCCCGCGCAGCTCGGCGACTTGCGCATGGTGCCTGGCCACGGTGCGCTCCGGGCCCTGCTGGTGGATGCCCATTCGGAGGCCTCGTTGCGCGCGGTGTTCACGCAGCTCGCCGCGGCGCTGGCGTCCCATACCTCACACGTACTGTGGCTTGTCGTTGGGTCGGCGGCGGGTGGTACCGAGGTGGGATTCGCCTGCTGGGCGCCCGGCATGCGCGCGCCGCGCGTGACGGCGCTGGTGGCGCGGCGCGACGGCATCGTCGCCAGCGATGCGGAATCGGTACGACTCATGGCAGCGTCGAGCACAGCGGAAGACCTGCTCGTGCACACGCGGTGGTGCGAACTGCTGGGCCGCGAGGCGCTTTCACGTCGCTTCTATCGCGTGCTGGAGCAACGCGTGCGTGGCCTCGCCGATTCGCTCGAAGGGCCATGCGCCGCGGACCGCGCGGATCTCGCGCTGCTGTACGTGTCCCGGCTGCTCTTCCTCTCTTTCCTGGAAGCCAAGGGATGGCTTGACCGCGACGTCGCATTTCTCGCGCGCCACTTCGATGCGTGCATGGGCAGCGGCGGCCACTTCCATCGTCGCGTGTTGCTGCCGCTGTTTTTCGGTACGCTGAACACGCCAGCGCGTCACCGCGCCGACACCGCTCGGCAATTCGGCGCGGTGCCGTTCCTCAACGGTGGGCTGTTCGCCAGGAGTGCCCTCGAGCGCCGACATGCCCCGGCGCGATTTTCCGACGACGCCATGGGCGCGCTGTTCAGCGACCTGCTCGGCGCCTATCGCTTCACGGCGCGCGAAGGCCAGGCCGAGTGGATCGAGGCCGCCATCGATCCGGAGATGCTGGGTCGCGCGTTCGAGTCATTGATGGCCTCACGGGATCGGCGCGTCACCGGCGCCTTCTACACGCCGCAGGTCATGGTGACGCACATGACCGAGAAGGCGCTGACGGTGGCGCTCTGCAGTCAGGGGCTGAAGGACGACGACGTGGAGCGCGCGCTTCGTGGTGAGCCGCTGGATGCGCATGCCGAAGCGCGGTTGCGCGACCGCCTTCGCACCTTCACGGTGCTCGATCCCGCGTGCGGGTCTGGTGCGTTTCTGGTGTTCGTGCTGGAGCGATTAGCCACGCTGCATCGCGCCGCGGGTGACGCCCGGTCACCGGCGGCAATCCGGCGCGAGGTGCTTGCGCGTGCAATCCACGGTGTGGACGTGAACCCCACTGCCGTCTGGCTCTGCGAGCTGCGTCTCTGGTTGTCGGTCGTGATCGAGAGTGACGAAACTCGCATGGCCGCTGTGCCACCCCTGCCCAACCTCGACTGCAATATCCGGGTGGGAGATACCCTGGCTGGCGATGCATTCAGCGAACTACCTTCGCTGGTGGGTGCGCCCGCGGTGCTCATGCGCCTGCGCGAGCGTTACGTGCGAGCGGCCGGTCCGCGCAAGGCGCCATTGCGTCGAGCGCTGGCGCGCGAGGAGCGCAGTCGTGCGGTGGCGGCCATCGATCGACAGCTCACCGAACTCTCTGGCCAGCGGCGTGAGTACCTCCTCGCGCGCCGAGCGGCCAACCTGTTTGGCGAGCGCGACACCCCTGGCCCCGAGAGTCGGGCGGAGGTGCGCACGCTGCGGCTGCGCGCAGCAGCACTGCGCCGCGAACGCCGACGCATCATGGACGGGGGAGCCCTTCCCTTTTCCTTTCCGTCGCACTTTGGAGCAGTCCACTCGCGCGGCGGATTCGACCTGGTCCTTGGGAACCCGCCCTGGGTTCGCCTGCACAACATACCGGCGGCCACCCGGCAGGCGCTCCGCACGCGCTATGTGTCATTTCGCGATGCAGGCTGGAATCCTTCAGCGGGAGACTCGCAGAGGGTTCGCGGCTTCGGTGCACAGGCCGATCTCGCCACGCTTTTCGTGGAACGAAGTATC
>JAYVNZ010000481.1:0-3855 GCA_043758185.1 Gemmatimonadaceae bacterium
ACCGCAAAGCCCTCCGCGCAGGACGTGCGCACCGCACCGCACCTGGGCATCGACGTACTGCGGCCGGAGGAACGCGCGTCAGCGGCATGGTGGGCGGAGCGTGCCGATGGATGGATCGACGACCACCGCGCCATGGGGCGCACCCCCGTGGTGGTGGGCGGAACGGGGTTGTACCTGCGCGCCGTGTTTGGCGCGCTGTTCACGGAGCCGCACATGGATCCCGCGGCGCGCGCGGCCATCCAGGCGGAACTCGCGCCGATGTCGACCGACGATCTGCGCCGCTGGGTAACCGCACTCGACCCTCCGCGCGCGCATCTTGGCCGCACGCAACTCCTGCGCGCCATCGAGATGGCGCTCATCACGGGGCAACGCGTCAGTGACCTGCACCGCGACGCCGCGACGCCGCCAAGGCGGCGCGCACGGTATCTTGTTGTCGATCCCGGACCGTCGCTGGCAACCCTTATCGAGTCGCGCACGCACACCATGGTCGCCCACGGCTGGCGCGAGGAAGTGCGCGCGCTCATGCGCTCCGTCCCGGAAGATGCACCCGCATGGAACGCCAGCGGCTACCGGATGATTCGTGCGCTGGAGCGCGGCGAACGCTCCGTCGATGAGGCGATCGGGCGCGTGGTGATCGAGACACGGCAGTATGCCAAGCGGCAGCGCACCTGGTTCCGGCATCAACTGGAGGGCGAGGACGTCACTCGCCTGTCCGTCAACCAACCGGATTGGGCCGAGCGCGCCACGGCCTGGTGGAGGAAAGGGACCGCGTGAAGATCGGCATCACCTGTTATCCCACGTACGGCGGGTCCGGCGCTGTTGCGACGGAGCTGGGCATCGCACTCGCGCAGCGCGGCCACGAGATCCACTTCATCACCTACCAGCAGCCATTCCGGCTGCCGTCCTTCCTGCCGCGCATCTTCTTCCATGAAGTGGATGTGGGTCGCTACCCGCTGTTCGAATATCCGCCCTACGACCTCGCGCTCGCCGTGCGCATGCACGAGGTGGTGCGCACCCACAAGCTGGATCTCCTCCATGTGCACTACGCCATTCCGCATGCCACCAGTGCATGGATCGCGAAGGAAATGCTCGCGGAGACGAACACCGACATCAAGGTGCTCACCACGCTGCACGGCACGGATATCACGATCGTGGGGCAGGACCCCTCGTTCCACGCCATCACGAAGTTCTCCATCGAGAAGTCCGACGGCCTGACTGCGGTCTCGCGTTTCCTGCGCGACGAAACACGCTCCGCGTTCGGGTGCGCCAGCTGCCGCATCGAGGTGATCCCCAACTTCATCGACCCCGCGGTCTACGACCGCGCGCGCTACGTGCCGCAGTTCGCCGACATCGCAATGGGCCGGAAGGTGCTCATGCACCTCTCGAACTTCCGTCCGGTCAAGCGGGTGAAGGAGATCATCCAGATCTACGCCCGCGTTGCGCGCGAGGTCCCAAGCATCCTCGTCATGGTCGGCGACGGCCCGGACCGCGTGCTCGCCGAACAGGAAGCCCGCGCGCTCGGCGTCAGCGACCACGTCTTCTTCCTCGGCAAGCTCGATTCGGTCGCGCCGCTGCTTGCGAGCGCCGATCTCTTCCTGCTCCCCACCGTCAGCGAATCGTTCGGCCTTAGCGCCCTCGAGGCACTGGCGTGCGGCGTGCCGGTGATCGGCGCAAACGCGGGTGGGTTGCCTGAAGTGGTGCGGCATGGGGAAACCGGGTTTCTCTGCGGGCCCGGGGACGTTGACGGCATGGCACACGCCGCGGTGTCGCTGCTGGGTGACCGCACCCGCTGGCAGGCCGCAAGCGACCTGGCCGCGGCCGACGCCAGGGCGCGTTTCGGCCAGGAGGCGGTGGTGGCGCAGTACGAAGCGTTCTATCACCGCGCCCTGGATGGCAGTGCACCATGAGCGAGTGACGGAAGACGCGCTATCTTATCCTCCTCCGCACGCTGACCTTCACCGCAGGCCGCCGCCAGCATGTCGCTCATCCACGCACTCATCCTGGGACTCGTTGAAGGCATCACGGAGTTCCTTCCCGTGTCGTCCACGGCGCACCTGATCCTCACGAGCCACCTCCTGCACATCGCGGAGTCGGAATTCGTGAAGAGCTTCGAGATCATCATCCAGCTCGGCGCCATCCTCGCGGTGGTGGTGCTGTACTGGTCTCGGTTCTGGAACTGGGATGTCCTGAAGAAGCTCGTCGTGGCCGTCATTCCCACCGGTGTCATCGGGCTCACGGTGTACAAGGCCATCAAGGGGTACCTGCTCGGGAACATCCCAGTGGTGCTCACGGCGCTGCTCGTGGGCGGCATTGCGCTCATCATCTTCGAGCGCTTCCAGAAGGGCCGCGCCGAGACGGACGCGGACTTCGGCGAGATCACGTACAGGAAGGCCTTCCTCATCGGCCTGTTCCAGGCAATCGCAGTCATCCCCGGTGTGTCGCGCTCCGCGGCTACCATCGTGGGCGGATCGCTCATTGGCGTGTCGAAGCGCACCATCGTGGACTTTTCGTTCATGCTCGCCGTTCCCACGATGATCGCGGCCAGTGGTCTGGAACTGGTGAAGGGCCGCTCGGCGCTCGAGGGGCATTACGACATGCTCGCCGTGGGCTTCGTCGTGAGCTTCATCACCGCCATCATCGCGATCAAGTCATTCCTCGGCTACATCAAGAAGCGCGATTTCTCGGCCTTCGGGTGGTACCGCATCGCGCTGGCCGTCGTGTACTTCCTTGTCTTTCTCCGCTGAGCCACGGGCCACCCGTGCGTACGACGGCGAAGATGTGGGCGCTCTCGCTGCCCGGTGGAGTGTCCCGGCCGTCGTGTCGTTCACCGCGGTCGGCTCCACGCTCGACGTCGCGCACCGTCTCGCCCCGGACGCCGTGTCCGGCACCCTTATCCTGGCCGATGAGCAGACCGCGGGTCGGGGCCGGCATGGTCGGCGCTGGGCATCTGCGCCCGGCGCAGGCATCTGGCTTACCCTCATCGAGCGGCCATCCGATGCGCGGGCGCTCGACGTGCTTGCCCTGCGCTGCGGCCTGTATGTCGCCGAGGCACTCGATGCGCTGGCCGGGACTTTGGTGCGCGTGAAGTGGCCGAATGACCTGTATGTGCGCGAGTGCAAGCTCGCGGGTACGCTCATCGAGACCCGGTGGCGCGGAACGAAGCCTGAATGGGTGGCCATCGGGTTCGGCCTGAATGTGCTCACGCCTGACGTGGACACGGCAACGGGACTCGCGGCCGGCGTCACGCGCCTGTCTGCGCTGGACTGCGTCGTACCGGCGCTGCGGCGCGCGGCTGTGGCCAGCCGGCACCTGTCCGACGCCGAGCTCACACGCTGGCGCGCGCGCGACTTGTCCCAGGGCCGCACCGTGCTGGAGCCCACGGCCGGTGTCGTATCAGGAATCACGGCAGCGGGCGAGGTGCTCATCACGTCCGATGGCCACACCGCTGCACTGCGTTCCGGTTCACTCACCTTCGCCGCGCCTCTCGCATGCTCCTGACCTTCGACGTGGGCAATTCGGAAACGACCGTGGGCCTGTTCGACGGCGAGACGCTTCGGGCGCACTGGCGCTTCATCACGGATACGCCACGCACCGTCGACGAGGTGGGGGTCCTGTTGCGCGGGCTCATCGCTGGCGCCGACGTCCCCCTGTCCAGCGTCGGCGGCGTGGCCATCGCATCAGTGGTCCGCGGGATGGCGATGCATCTCGAGGACGCATGCCGCCGGTGGCTGCCGGTGGAGCGCCTGGAAGTCTTCGACGCCGCGTCGCCGCTGCCCATCACGCTCGCGGTCGACGAGCCGCTCACCGTTGGTGCAGACCGGATCATCAACACGCTGGTTGCAAGCCGCCGCTACA
>JAYVNZ010000482.1:0-2389 GCA_043758185.1 Gemmatimonadaceae bacterium
GGACGCGCGGACATTCGTTAGCGCCTCGAGGTCAGAGCAGGCGGGAGAGCAGCGCCGCACCATCCTCGATCACGTGCTTGTACCATGGCCGCTTCACGAATTCCGACAGCACGATTTCGGTGGACCGCGTCAGGTCGTCGGCAAACACCGAGTCCATCTTTGCACCGAATGGCGCGTCGAGAAAGACGAAATTCGACTCGTTGTTGAACGCAAGTGACCGGTTGTCGAAGTTCATGGAGCCGATCGACCCCCACATGCCGTCCACGATGAACGTCTTGGAATGCATCATCGCGGGCTGGTATTCGTAGATGCGTACCCCTGCCTTGAGTAGTTGCTCATAGCTCGCCCGGCCGGCCCACCACGTGGTTTTCACGTCCGTTTCCTTGCTGACCGTGAGGATCCGAACGTCAACACCGCGCTTCTTCGCGGTGATGAGCAGGCTCCGGAAGTCGTCATCGGGCACGAAGTAGGAGTTGGTCACGTACAGTGTACGCCTCGCACTGGCAATCGACAGCGCGATGAACCGCTCGGCGGGTGTGCTTCCGGTGGTGGGTGAGGCGAAGAAGATGCCGGCGAGCATGCCGCCATCCACGGAGGTGAATGCCTTCTTCGGAAAGAAGGTATCGCCGGCAAGGAGTTCGCCCGTGCACTCGGCCCACGCCGATGCGAACGCCGACTGCAATCCCATCACCGATGGACCTTCGAAGCGCGCATTGCTGTCGCGCCACTGATCGGGGTGCTTGCCATCACCAAGCCAGTAATCCGCGAGCCCGAAACCACCTGTGTAGCCCACCTCGCCATCCACCACCACCACGCGCACGTGCGAACGGTCGGTGGCGTTGTGCATCGAGTACCAATGCAACTGGCGCAACAGGCCCACTTCCACTCCTGCCGCGGTGAGGCTGTCCGCCCATGACTTCTTGAGGTTCATGGAACCGAAGGCATCGAGTACGAAGAGGACACGCACCCCCTTCTTCGCCATCTCCTTGAGCACCACGGCCATGGTATCCGCCACCGCGCCGGGCTGGGAGTAGTACATCTGCACGGTGATGGTGTGCTTTGCCGCACGGAGATCTTTCCAGAGCCGCGTGTACACCTCGCCGTTGTCCACGAGTTCCGCGGCATTTCCCGGACTCAGGTTCAGCCCCGTATAGAGTTGCGTCATGCGGGAAAAGAGGGAGTCGGTGATGGCCGGCGGCCCCTCCTTCTTCCCGATGGCCACGACGGCCTTCACGGGGGTACCGCGCGTGATGGAGAGGACGCCAACCAGCGCGAGATAGCCCAGAATGAGCAATCCGAGTACGACGCTGAGACGCTTGGCCCTGAGCATTTTTCGCATTTGCCGTCTCGGTATCACATACTTCATGCCAGAAGGCCGAGTCCGGTTTTCGGACGGAGGATTCACGACCTCCGAACGCACAGGAGCAGCATGGATTTCTCGGGGCGCAGCATCGTGCTCACCGGAGTGGGCCGCGAGGGACAAGTCGGCGAAGCTGTGGCCGCGGCGTTCGCTGCGCTGGGGGCCCGCGTGTTTCTCGTGGATCGCCAGGAGAGCGAGGCACGCGCACGGGCAGACGCCCTGGTGGCTGCGGGTCGCCGGGCGGCTGGACTCGGGGTAGACCTCACCGACGAAATTGCGGTGGCTGCCCTGGCGGAGCGTGTACGGGACGCCACCGGAGGACGGGTCCATGCGCTGGTGCACCTTGCCGGCGGCTTCGTGAGCAGTGGCGTCGTGACAGAGAGTGACCCAGCGCTGTGGGCTCGGCAATTCCTGGTCAACGCGACCACCGCCTACGTCACGGCCCGGGCCTTCCTGCCAATGTTGCGGGTGAGCAAGGGAGCGCTCGTGTTCTTCGCGTCCGAAGCGGTACTGCCCGGCGCGCGCACCAGCGGCGTCTCGGCCTACGCCGCATCAAAGAGCGCGCTCGTCTCCCTCATGCAGACCATCGCGCAGGAGGAGGGCGGGCGGGGTGTTCGCTCCAACGCGGTTGCCCCCAGCGCCATCCGGACAGCGGCCAACCTCACCAGCATGGGGAGTGATGCGGCCTACGTGACACGAGAGGACGTGGCGAGCGTGGTGCTCTGGCTCTGTTCCGACGAGGCCCGCGCCGTGAGTGGCCAGGTCATTCCGGTGCGCTGACATCGGCGTGACCATGGCGGCACGCCGTCGCACGACCTCGCGAACGATCCGGCTGGATCGTTCGCTGGAGGCACTCCCGCTGTTTCGCCTCAGCGACTCGACGGAGGACGACACGATTTCCCTTGCGGATGCGGAGGGGCGACGGTGGCGGGTGATGCCGAACCCAGGTGAGCGGATGCCCGGCACCTTCGACCAGGATGTCTACGTCGAGCTGATGCGTCGGTTCGGCGAGGCGGATGCGCCGGCCGA
>JAYVNZ010000483.1:0-4118 GCA_043758185.1 Gemmatimonadaceae bacterium
ACTCAACTGCTCCCCCGTCAACACCGGCTTCACCGCCACGGAACGGTCCGACGTCGTCTCCACCACGATCCGCTCCTCCTCCTCACGACTCGGATACCCCACCGTCAACTGCACCATGAACCGGTCCAGCTGCGCCTCGGGCAACGGGTACGTGCCCTCCTGCTCGATGGGATTCTGCGTGGCCAGCACAAAGAACGGCTCGGGCAGCTTGTGTGTCTGCCCCGCCGCCGTCACCGCATGCTCCTGCATGGCCTGCAGCAGCGCGGCCTGCGTCTTCGGCGGCGCACGGTTGATCTCGTCCGCCAGCACGATGTTCGCGAACACCGGCCCCTGCACGAACTTGAAGAACCGCCGACCCGTGGCATGGTCCTCCTCCATGATCTCCGTGCCCGTGATGTCGCTCGGCATCAGGTCCGGCGTGAACTGCACACGCGAAAACCTGAGGTCCAGCGCCTCGGCCACCGTCTGCACCAGGAGCGTCTTGGCCAACCCCGGCACGCCCACCAGCAACGCGTGCCCGCCGGCAAGGATCGCCGCCACGAGGTTGTCCACCACCTCGTGCTGGCCAATGATGCGCCGGCCAATCTGCTCGCTCAGCGCGGAGCGCGCAGCAGACAGCTGGTCGAGAAGTTCGAGGTCGCGACTGTCGTCGTGCGAAGGGCTGGCGTTCGGGGAACTCGTCACGGGGCGGATTGGGGCACATGTGATGGACAGCGGCGACTCGGGGAAGAATACGCGGCGGTCCACGCCGCCAGAAGGCGCCATGCACCGAGCGTTTTCGCCACCGCCCTATACGGCACGGAGACCCAAACCGATGCGCCACCGTTGCGCTTCCACACCCGCGGCGTGACCTTTTCTGCCATGAGCGTGCCTGCCATCACCAGCCAGACAACCCTCGAGGCGCCAGCCCGCATTCACCGCATCGTGCGGCTGGATTACCGGATTCGCGCCGTCACATACCCGATGTACCTGCTGCTCTATGGCCTGTACCTCTGGCCGCGCAGCACGTCGCCCTGGACCTGGGCACTCTTCGTCTCGTTCCTGCTCGGCTGGCCCCATCTGGCCTTCTTCATGGCGAGTCGCAGCCTGAACACCAAGGCGGCCGAGCTGCGCAACCTCATGATCGACTCGTTCTTCATCGGCACCGCACTTCCCCTCACGGGATTCGCGCTCTTCCCCAACGCCACCGGCTTTCTCGGCATCAACGCCAGCAACGTCATCAACGGCGGCTGGAAGCGCGCCGCACGTGGCCTGATGATGTACATGGTAGGGGTTTGCGTCGCCACCGTCATTGCGGGATACCACCCGGACCTGCTGGGCGCATCCCTCGTGATTCAACTGCTGAGCATCGTCGTCCTCATCGCGTTCAGCAGCTTCTTCGGGTACACCACGTACCGGCAGTCACAGAACCTCGTGCGCAACACGCGCCAGCTCCGCCTCCAGAGCCACGAGCTCGAGGAAAAGGGGCAGGAACTCCAGGAGCGGTCCCGCGAGCTGGAGACTGCCCTCGAGGCGGCGGAAGCGGCGAACGCAGCCAAGAGCAACTTCCTGGCGAACATGAGTCATGAGCTCCGCACGCCCCTCAACTCCATCATCGGATTCTCCAACATCCTGCTTCGCAACTCCGCGCAGAACCTGCGTCCGCAGGACATCAAGTACCTCTCCCGTGTAAGCGCCAACGGATCGCACCTGCTCACGCTCATCAACGGCGTGCTGGACCTGTCCAAGATCGACGCGCGGCGCGCGGAGCTCGACCTCACCTTCGTCGACGTCTCCGCCCTCCTGCGGGAAACGCTTGCCGAGATGGAGCCGCAGGCCGATGATCGCGAGGTGCGGCTGGTGGCCGACCTGCCGCCAAGTCTCGATCTCCAGACAGACCGGTCCCGCCTCAAGCAGATCGTCCTCAACCTCGTCGGCAACGCCATCAAGTTCACGCAGCGCGGGCAGGTGACGCTGCGCCTCGTCACGGATGCGCGTACCGGACAGCCCGCCCGCATCGACGTCGTCGACACCGGCATCGGTATCGCACCCGACAGGCTCACCGCGGTGTTCGAACCTTTCCAACAGGAGGACGAAACCACCGCTCGGCAGTACGGTGGTACGGGCCTCGGCCTTACCATCACGCGCTCCCTGGCGCACCTCATGGGTTGGGAGATCGAGGTGTCCAGCACCGTCGGCATTGGATCCACCTTCAGTGTCGTGATCGCGCGGGACGCGGTCCTCACTTCCGTGCGCACCTCCACCGAGCTCCGCGCCTACCTGGAAGAAGCCCAGTCCAGGGACGAGCAGCATCGCCCGTTCCGTGTGCTCATCATCGATGATGAACTCGACGCCAGCATCATCCTCGCCCATCACATGGCGGACCTGGGATGCGAGGTGGTCACCGCCGCCAGCGCCGACGAAGGGATTGCGCTCGCGCGGCACATGCGGCCCGACATGATCACGCTCGACATCATGATGCCGGGCAAGAACGGATGGGAGGCGCTCCGCGAGATCAAGGCAGACGTCGAGCTCCGACTCATCCCGGTGGTCATTGTGAGCGTTGTCGCGCGCGAGAAGCAGGGCCGGCTCCTTGGCGCCCTGGACTTCATCGACAAGCCCGTCACACGCGACGCGCTCGTGGACGTCATCGGCCGCACGGTGGGCAACGTGGGGGTGCCGCGCGTGGTGCTCGTGCGCGACAGGCAGACCGACCTCCAGCGCTACCGCGAGCTGACCACCTCCAACATGCTCTCCATCGAGGTGGTGCACAGCCTGGGCGACGTCACGCAGATGATGGCCACCACCGCGCGTCCCATCGACCTCGTGGTGCTCGACCTCGAGGTGTGGAACGCGGGTGTCGCCCGATGGGTGGCCGCGGTCAATGCGGATCCGGTCACGGCGTCCGTACGCATCGTGGCTGTTGTCTCGGACGCGTTGCATGATGTGTCGGAGCCGGACCCCACAACCATGGGGGCCACGCTCCTGCGGCGTGGCAGCAACGTGGAGTCGGATCTCGTGGACATCGTGAACAGCCTGCGAGAGAGAGCCCAGGTCTAGCGAGCTCAAGTCCCTACGGCTTCACGGTCGGCTTGAGCACCCAGGCATCGGACAGCGCATTGTTCTGGAATGCGCCACCAAAAATCACCATCCCCCGCGACCCCGGGAGCCGAGCCGCGCTGGCCCCGCCGCGCGCCGCTGGCGAAGGCCCACTCATGAGCAGCTGCTGCCACCGGCAATTGCCGATGTCCCTGAGCAACCCATACACGCGCCACACGGATTGCGTAGGCTGAGAGCTCGCATCCAATCCGCCAAAGAAGGTCCAACTGTCGGACTCGACGTCGATGGCACCGGCAGCGCCAATTCGTGCCGGATGATCGCCGGTGCAGAGAAGGGGATGCCAGGCGGGACGCCCACCGGCACCGGTCACGTGATCGAGCGCCCACAGTTCTCCTGTCGGTGACAAGGCGGCTCGCCCTCCATGCACATACAGCCGATCGGCCGCCCCATCGTATGCGGCGGTATAGCCGTCCCGATCGAAGGGGAACCCAGCCGACGTGTCAGGAACGACGAGATCCCACGTGCCGCTGGCAAGCGTCGAGTCGTCGAATGTGAGCACCCAGGTATCGTGATAGGCAGGGTAAAAACAATCATTTCCCGCGAAGACGATCAAGTGGCGACGCGATGCATCCAACACCTGGTCGAATGCTGCGCGCAGCGGCGGCAACTGTCCGCGGATCCGCACCCGTTCCCATTCCGGAGCGTGGCCAATGCCCGAGGCGTGTTTCAATATCCAGGTATCGTTTGCACAGGGAGAGGAGAAGCCGAGCGCGCCTCCGTGGATGATTACCCTGTCGTGCGCGGCGTCTGACGACGCGCCGAATTGCCACCGTGGACCTGGATGCGCTCCGGCCAGTGGAGTCATGCGCGTCCAGGTTGCGGCATCCCCGGCGCTCAGTCCCTGCAGGCGCCAGTAGGTCTCGCCCAATGGCGTGATGAGCTTTTGGGTGCGGTTCATGATACCGCCGAACACCAGCAGGGCGTCACCGGTGGAGTCGAGCACGGCGCGTGATCCAGAGGCACCCGCAGCGCCGTCACCGATTGCCATCACCAGATGCCATTCTGCCAACGGTGGCGCA
>JAYVNZ010000484.1:0-1565 GCA_043758185.1 Gemmatimonadaceae bacterium
CGGTGCGCATCAGGACGGTCCGATCTGGACACGACGCCCACCTGCCGGCGTCCAAGGGATCCTGCAACACCACGTGGGACATCCGCTACCTCGCTGCGAGGGCCTGGTACGGGTGCAATGCCGTGCACCAACCTAGCCCCGGGACGCGGAGATCGCCCGTTCGGCCTAATCAGTCAGACGGGGGGAATACCCACAACGCGGGCTGTCCCACGTTGCAGTGCACTGCCCGCCCCAGCAGCGTGAGCGTTGCCCAGGAGTAATAGAGGTTGCTGCGTGCAAGACTGCCCAGGACGAGTCCTGAATACGGGGCCTCCAGTTGTCCCAGTCGGTGCGCCGCTGCGGGAATGGGATAAAAGATGGCTTGCACGGCGGATTGCGCGCTGCCATCCTCACCGATCATCGTGGCAAAATGCGCGATCCAGCTGCGCGGATCATGTCCCGACTCCGCTGCCGCACGGTCGGCGGAGAACACGGCGTTGCGACTGAGACTGGGCAGCAGCAGCAAGCCGCAGAACGCCCAGATCGTCATCCAGCAGGCGTAGCCCAGCAAGCCTTCGGCGGGCGGAGGCACGGCCAGCGCAAAGGCGAGTGATCCGAGTGACGCGCCGGCAAGGTTCCAGCCGAGGACCAGCAGGAATGCCAGTGTCGGTAAGCCTCGTTCGATCTGCCACTGCCGCCGACTCGCTTCCGCAGCGAGCTGCTCGCGCGGAAGAGCCGTTAACCACTGCGCGGGCATTACGCTTCGTGCTCGACGGCCAAATCCGTGCATTCCGCCAGTGAAGGCGCCGCTGGTGTTCTCTGCAACCAGAACGCTGGCTCCGTCGTGCGTGCGCACGCGCGTTCCAATCCCACCGATCGCGCGGAGGAGGAACAGTCTGCTCACCGCGAGCCCCACCGTCGAAATCACGATGGCGAGCACGAAGCCGCTTGTGAAACGGACGCTGGCGTAGGTGATCAGTCCGACGCACCCCAGCACGAGCGAATGACCAATCGCGCCTGGTAGCCAGCGCCGGAGGAATGCTTTCGACGTCGGCCGAGGTGCGGGCACCAACCACATGCCGCCGACGACATCGAACACCGCCTGCGCCGCGACAACGGCGAGGGCCACCCAACCCAGACGACGGAAACCGAAGCCGCTGATGTCACAGCGTTCCACCCACCAGAGGCCGACGGTGGCTGTCACCACCCAGAACCCTACGTTCGTGATGCCGAGCCGAAGTCGGCGGCGGGCGATCTCCACCTGTTCGCTTGTCATGAAGTCAAGAAAGTGCGAGTCTGCACGCTGATTGCCGCACGCGGGGCGAGGAGCGATGTCCGCGATGGCTCACGCTTGCGGCACGTTCGGCCCGCTCAGCACGCGCTCGGCGAGCGCCATGCCGCTGAGGAGCGCACCTTCGACACGTGCGCCTCCGCACCAATCGCCCGCCGCGCCGAGCCCGAGCGCCGCATCATACAGCGCAGGGGCTGCGACCACCGGGTCGGGGAGCGCGTATCGCCAGCGATGCGACACGGCGTGAACGGGACGTGCACTCACCCCGGTCACATGCTGGAATGCGGTGACCATC
>JAYVNZ010000485.1:0-3017 GCA_043758185.1 Gemmatimonadaceae bacterium
CCTTCCTGGAGGTCCGACGTGGCAAAGATGCCGTATCCGGCGATCGAGTTACCGCGCATTTCCCATGGCTGCTGGCCGCGTGCATGCCGCGCGATGCCCTCCGCAATGATGCGCGACGCGAAGCCCGCTTGCCCCAGTCCATCAAGTGCCAGGATGTGGTCCGCGGAGCCCTCGAATCCGGGCGGGTAGAACACGGAGCAGGTAAAGTTGACCTCGAGGAAGAACAGCGCACCCTGCGCATCCAGGCGGAAATCCATGCGTGCGTAGCCCACTCCTCCAAAGGCACGGAATACGTCAAGGGCTGCCGTCTGGAGTCGCACGCGCAGTGCGTGATCATCCACGACGATATTCGCCGAGGGATGGAGGTCGGACGTCTTGAGGGCGTAGGTCTTGTACGCGGTGCCCTCAGGAAATCGATACTCCACCGGCGCGAGTGCGATCGCGTCGTCGCCCGGCCGCACGCCGGCCATCACGAGCACGGTAAATTCGCGACCCTCGACGTACTCCTCGATGAGGACGTCGCCGAATGCGTGGACGGTTGCTTGCACCTGCCGCTCCAGTGCGGTTTCGTCGCGCACCAGGGAGTGTTGGTCAATGCCCAGGCTGTCGCCGGCGTGCGCTGGCTTCACGAACAGTGGGTAGTGGAGACCATGCGAGGAACCCGGACCGCGGTCGCCACGCCGAACCAGCATGTGCGAGGGCGTACGCACACCGGCGGTATGCGCGACGTACTTCATCAGGACCTTTGATGGATCGTACAGCTGGGCCGTGGGACCGGTATACGGCAGCTTCAACCGATCGAGTGCCTCGATGACGTCGATCGACGGCACATCCCAGTCGAGATAGCCCTCGCACAGGTTGACGAAGATGTCGTAGCCCTGCGTGGACAGTGTCCTCAGTTGTGCATACGTGGTGCGCTTGTCGAGCATCATGTGGTGCACCGTGTGACCGGGCAGCAGCGCCGACAGGTCGCGCGGGGGATCGTAGTGCCGGTAGTCCACCGCCGAGGACGAGTAGTCCGGCTGCAGCACACACACCTTCATGCGGGCATCGGTGCTGCGCGGGTGGTGTGCGCGGACACGGCATCCGCAACGATGTCCCGCACCATGCTGCTGAACGACCGGCCGGCAAGCCGCAGGATGGCGCCAATGGACGTGTAGTTCTCGTCTTCCGACAACCCGCACTGGGCGTTCACCTCCAGCACGAACAGCTCCCCGGTTGCGGTATCCAGCCGCAGGTCGACGCGGCCGTACCCTCGACCGCCTGCAGCGCAGTACGCTGCCCAGCTCAGGTCGCAGATGCGCGCCTGCAGCTCGGCCGCTGCCGCACCATACTGCCAGAGGTACTCGCCCTCGCCCAGCGAGGACTCGCGCTCGTACACCTCCCACAGCCGATCGAACGAGAGGAACTGTTCCGTTGGCGGAAGGGCGGCGTGGAACACGCGCTCCACAGCGGGATACACGATGCTGCGGTCTGGTGCGTCCGCGCACCCCACGATGAGCGTGGTGAATTCCGGGCCGGCGATGTACCGCTCGACGAACACCCCGCCACTCACGAGGTCCCATCCGCGATAGCCTTCGTCGAGCAACCGAAGCTGCTTGCGCAGCGCGGTCGCCGACGTCACCACGGAGTCGACGGTAATGCCCATGCTTCCCGCGGAGATCGCGGGCTTGACGATGAGTGGCGAGCCGTGGCGCTTGAAGAGGCCCCCCAACGCGGTGGAGCCGCGTGGAATGACCTCCCATGGCGCGGTCGACACACCGGCGCGATCGAAGGCGTGCTTCATGTCGATCTTCGACGTGGTCAAGCGATAGAAGTGCTGGTCCGCGCCGGTATACGGGAGGCCTGCCTCATCGAGGTGCCGGATGACCGAGATGCCGGGTACGCCATTGGTCTCGTCGCCGTCACAGAGGTTGAACACCACGGGCGCATGGCTCGTCTCGCTCGCAATGGCGTCGATCACCTCGCGGACGTCGTGCATGGCCACAGGCTGCCACCGCCACGCAACGCCAAGTGCGGCGAAGGCGCGGGCAAATTCCGCCTGGCTCTGGCTGTAGTCGTTGTAGTAGTCGAGCGTGGGATCGTCGGTGACGACGACGGGGACGAGGACCCAGACGAGCATCGGTTTTGTCCCGATGCAATCCACGTCGGCGGCCAGAATGGTCGAGGGGAGGTGGGTCACGTGCGCAGCAGTATACGATTGCCGGGGCAGAGTCGCAATCGCGAGATGGATCACTCGTGGCGTGGCCACTAAGTTGCCCTCCTGAAGCCGTTGCTGTTCGTCCACCCTCGCGCCCACCATGCTCGAGTTCCTCACGCACTTCATCGAGCGCTATGGCTATCTCGCCGTGGCGCTCCTGGTGACCCTGGAAGGTTTCGGCCTTCCCCTTCCCGGCGAGACTGCCGTCGTCACGGCGGCCGCCTTCGCCGCGCGCGGCTCACTGAGCGTTACGGGCGTGTTCCTGGCCACGACGCTGGGCGCGGTGCTCGGCGGATCCGGCGGGTATTGGGTGGGCCGGCTTGGCGGACGCAACCTGCTCGTGCGTCACGGGCACCTCATCCGGCTCGACGCCGAACGCCTCGCGCGCACCGAGGCGTACTTCGAGAACCACGGCGCCAAGACGGTGTTCGTGGCCCGGTTCATCGCGTTGCTGCGCATCTTCGGCTCGCTGATGGCGGGGGTGGCACACATGCCATTCGTCACGTTCAGCGTGGTCAACCTGGCTGGTGGTGCGCTCTGGGCTGCCACGTTCAGCGCCGTCGGCTACTTCTTCGGCAAGAACCTCTCTGTGCTCGACCACTACCAGGGCCGTATCAGCATCGGGCTCTCGGTGCTGGTGATTCTGGGCTACCTCGTGTACCGGTGGCGGCAGAAACGCGTGTCGTCCTGAGCGAAGCGAAGGACCTGCTCGTGTTGGAAAAAAGCAGGTCCTTCGCTGGCGCTCAGGACAACAAGCTACCTGGCCACAGCCACCATCGCGGGATTCAATTCCCGATCAAGGAAATCCACGATCACA
>JAYVNZ010000486.1:0-2587 GCA_043758185.1 Gemmatimonadaceae bacterium
CATGACCGCACGGCTCGGCATCAGCATCCATGGCAGTGTCGAGGCGCAGGACGTCGCAGTGGAGAACGGGCGTGCGCAGGTCCTGCTGTCGGACGGCACCCCGCTGAATGCCGACTGCCTGCTGGTAAGCACCGGGCGCGTGGGGAATTCCGCCAACCTCGGCCTGGAGACGATGGGGGTGAAGTGCAATGACCGCGGGTTCATCCAGGTGGATGCGCAGTATCGCACGGCAGTCTCCACGATCTTTGCGGCGGGAGACGTGATTGGCTTTCCCGCCCTCGCGTCTGCATCCATGGAACAGGCGCGTGTGGCCGTCTGCCATGCATTTGACCTCAAGTACAAGCGCGCCGTGTCGGAGGTGCTTCCCTATGGCGTGTGGACGATCCCTGAAATTGCCACCGTGGGAGACAGTGAGGACGCGCTGCACGCGCGCGGCATTCCCTACGAAATTGGCCGGTCGAGTTTCCGGACGAATCCGCGCGGCCAGATCATTGGCGACACCGATGGGTTCGTGAAGATCGTCTTCCACCGTGAAGACCAGCGCGTGCTCGGCGTCACGATCGTGGGCGAAACCGCGTGCGAGCTGATTCACGTCGGCATGACGGTGATCTCGTTCGGCGGCACCCTGGACTTTTTCATCCAGGCCGCGTTCAACTATCCGTCCCTCGCCGATGCGTACAAGTACGCTGCCTACGATGGGCTGCAGCGGCTGCAGCGGCGCCATGCGCGAACACCTGGGCTCCCATCGGTGCCGCGCGAGGTCGTGCGCGAGTAGCGCGTCCGACGCACGCACCTCACGGCGCCACAGCGGTGATGAACGGTGCCGCGGCGTACGCCACCAGGGTTTCGTAGGCCTGCTGCCGTGTCACCAGCCCGCCGGTGAGGATCCCCACCGCACCGAGGCCGCGCTTCACGTCATGCGTGCCCGTCACCTGGTCCATCGCCGTACCCAGTTCGAGGCCGCTTCGCACGAGCGCCGCCACGCGCGGCGGCAGTTCCAGCGAGAGCGATCCGCCAATCCCCTGCCGGCCATCGCGTGACACGATCGCCGCCCACGCACACGTGCGCACGCCACCGTCCACCATCGCGATCACCCCGCCCTCGATACCGACGCCCCAATCGGCATCCATTGCGGAGCGTGCCGCGGCCGCACGTGCGAGCGCGCCACGAATCGTCTCCTCGTCTCCCCACGGCTGATCGCTGACACCACTCGCCACCGCAATGCCGTCCACTCGCGCACCCGGCGCGAGGTGATGCAGTACCGCACGCGCCGCACCCACCTTCACCGGGTTCAGGGAGCCGACGGCAACGTGCTGGATATCCGGGGTCGTGATCATGACGCGAAACGCTCCTCACGAGGGTGGGTCAAAAGGTAGTTCCCGCGCGCCGGCGCCTCACTGGTTGCCGCGCTCTGGACCGCGGGATATGCTAGGCCAATGGCACCCCCGCTCGAGCTCACCACGTCGTCATCGGCACACGACCCGCGCACCCGTGACGCATACGCTTTCGTCGCGGAACGGCTCTGGCTCGACTTCGTGAACTCGGACAGCATCACGCATGGCAGGGATGCACTCGTGGACTTCGAGCACTTCGTACGGTGGCTCGAAGGGGCCGGGCTGCTCGACGCGGAACGCGCCTCCACCATGCGGCGGCGAGCACACCAGCAACCCGCCGGCGCACTCGCCGTGCTCGCCGACGCTCGACGTGTGCGGTCCGTCCTGCGCACGCTCGCCGAGCGCGGCGTGGCGCTGCCGGACGCGCGCGCGGAGGCCCTGACCGAGATCAATCGTGTCCTGGGCCGCAGCGCGGGCACGCGCCGGCTCGACCTTCAGGGCGACGGCACTTTCGCGCGCGCGTTCGTCCCCGTGGGTGATGCCTTTGCCGGCCTTCTCATCGCCATGGTGGAGAGTGCCAGCGATGCCCTCATCCTGGGTGAACTGGCGCGCGTGCGCCGGTGCGCGGACCCGCGGTGCAGCCGGGTGTTCCAGGACGAAACCCGGAACGGCCGCCGTCGCTGGTGCGACATGGCCACATGCGGCAACCGCGCGAAGGCAGCGCGGCACCGCATGAAGCTGCACCGCTGAGCGCTGCCCTGACCCTCACCGGCTACGCAGCGACGAACTTCACGTAGCCCATCTCCTCCGCATAGCCCCGCAATTCACGCTGGAGCAGGCGTCGGCCGCGGAACAGCCGCGACTTCACCGTGCCTTCCGGAATGCCGAGCACCTCGGCGATTTCCGCATACCGCAGGTCCTGGATGTCGCTCAGCACCACGGCGGTGCGATAGTCGGCCGGCAGCGCGTCGATCGCGTGCACGATGCTTTCGTCGAGGAACGAGTCGTAAAAGCGACCCTCGGGGTCCGCCTCGCCCACGGCATCCTTCGGCGACCAGCCCGTCTCGCCGTCCCCTTCCGACACTTCGCGCGCATCGATACGCCGCTTCCGGCTCACGAAGGCGTGATAGAGGATCGTGAAGAGCCAGGCGCGAATGTTCGTGCCTCGGCGGTACTGCTCCCAGCGCTCGAGTGCGCGCAGGATCGTGTCCGAGACAAGATCCTCCGCATCGTCGCGAGCCCGGGACAGCTTC